>CAXTOI010000372.1:0-4186 GCA_964245645.1 uncultured Novosphingobium sp.
CCCCTCCGGCTCGCGACGCGAGCCACCTCCCCAGATGGGGGAGGATTTGACGGGCGATGAAGCCAGCTTGAGCCTTCATCACATTCTAATAATGGAAGTTGAGGTCGATCCCTACCCGTCGCGGCGTCAACACCGACTGGCTGTAGAAGCGCTCGACCACGCCATCGTCCGGGCCACCTAATCCACCATCGCGCGTGCCATCGCGGATGCGATTGAGCGAGCTTTGATCGTTGCCAATCGAAGTGACCGCATATTTGTCGAAGATATTGTCGGCGAATAGGGTGACATCGTAACGTTTGGTGCGATAGGTCAGCGATGCGCGATGGGTGATATAACCCGGGATATCTGTGCCGAAGCCGCGCAGCCCGACGCGGGAATAGATGTCACCGGTATACGTTGCGGTCCAGTTCGCCTCGATCGTGCCATCGCCGCCGATCCGATGCGTATAGGTCGCCTGAACGCTACCCGAATTCTTGGTCGAGCCGGGAAGCCGGTCACCGGGTTCTCCGGCGAGCTGCTCCTGCGGATCCTGTACGACGACCAGGTTCGGCGCAACACTCGTGAGATGCGCGTCAGTATAGGCGTAATTACCCCGGAGGGTGAGTTCGGGCGTGACCTTGATGGAGGTGGTGAACTCGATGCCCTTCGACACAGCCTTGCCGGCATTCTTCAAAATGCCGATGTCACCGTAAATAGTTGCGCTGGGCACCTGGATGCCGGTCCAGTCGATATGAAAGCCATCCAGCGTGAATTGCACGCGCTTGTCGAATAGCGCGCCGCGGACGCCGAGTTCGGCGTTACGTGTCTTGTCCGGGCCATAGAACAGCTCGTTGGGTAACCCGCACAAGACTTGCTCGCCCTTGCCGGCGTTTATGATATCTTGAGGCGTGCAGGCGACCACCTGGTTGGCGCCGCCCACCCGATAGCCGGTCGAATAGGTGAAATAGGCGAGCAGGCTGTCGCTGACCTTGTAGGAGGTGTTGGCTTTCCAGACGAGACCAGCGGAGCCGGCGCGCCCCGGCGTGAAACGGCTCGGATCGATCGTGGTGTCCGGATAAGGACCGGTCCCGACGCCGATCAGCGGGAGAGCCTGACCGCCTATCGTATAGACGTTATATTTGTAATAGCGGATACCCCCGGTCACCTGCCAATCCTTTGTGATGTGCAGCGTTCCTTCACCGTAAACGGCTTTTTCGGTCGTTCGCATGGCCGAGGACGATTCGTACTCCAGATTGTCCGGGCGATCGGGTTCGAACCCGTAAAATCCCGGCACGTATTCGTGGCGGTCAAGCTGCTGCGTCTGCCGGTTGTAAAAGCCGCCAATCACCCAATTGATCGGGCCGCCGTGAGTGGAGACGAGGCGGACCTCCTGGTTGAACTGCTGGTAGTGCCGATGATTGATCGCGTAGGAGGAGAACTCGGGAAACTGTTCATAACCGTAGTTGAGATCAAGCAATAGATCGGTGTTGTCTTCGATGTTGGTCAGATTGCGCTTGGTGTAGGCGGTCGCGCTGACGAGCTGGGCGATGTGGAAGAGGTTGGCATAGATTTCGGCCGAGAACAGGTCCGCCTGGCGATCGAACGGTTCGGCGTAACGGAACGGGGCTTCATAAAGGCCGGTGCCGAGCACGCCGTCGGCATTTGACTGTCGCCCGCCCGTCTTGGTCGTCTGATGCCCGTAGGTCAGATAAGCCTTAAGATCTGGATTTGCCTCGAGCAGCAACTGGTTTCGCGTCGTGAAGGTGTGTTCGTAGTTCAAGTCGTTCATGCGGCGAAAGTTGGCAGCGTAATCCGCCGCGGTGCCGAAGCCGTTCTGGCTGAGCAGCGGGCCGCGCGCCGGCTGCGGATTGGACACGCCGGGGTCCTGGAGAATATGGTCGTAGTCGATGAAGCCGGCCTCGTCGTAATAGCCGGTAACCGTGCGGAACGCGATATGATCGGTCACGATCGGGATGTTGACCGTTACGTCGCCGTCTCCACCGAAGTCAGAGCTGTGCGATTCGGCATAGCCGCGGCCATGGACATCGACCGAGAAGCGATCGGTGTTCGGCCGGTTAGGGATGTAGCGGATGGCTCCGGCCAGCGTGCCCAGGCCGTACAGCGTGCCTTGCGGCCCCTCCAAGACCTCGACACGGCTGATATCGATCAGCTTGAAGTCGAGATAAAGCGGAACCTCGCCAAGATAGACGCCGATCGAATTGTTGTTGTTCTCGCCGGTGTCGCTGGTATCGCCGGAGTTGATCCCGCGAATGATGATATTGCCCGTGCTGGCCGGCCCGGTGTCGACAATGGTCAGTCCCGGCGTGAACGCCCCCAGGCCCCGGATGTCGGTAATCCGTTCCTTCGCAAGCGTCTCAGCCGAGACCGCGCTGATGTTGATCGGCGCATCCTGCAGCGTCGTGGTTCGGCGGCTGCCGGTCACGATGATTTCGTTTCCTGCATCGTTTGCTGCCACGGCCGCCCCGGCCGGCGCTGCGACCGCTGTATCGGGGGCCTCCTGCGCCAACGCCGGCGAAGCGGCCAGGCTCACCAGAGCGGTGGCGCAAAGCAAACCGGCGCGCGAAAATTGACCTGACATTGCGTGTTCCTTGGTTACCATGCGATCCGTAACCTTGCGGCACCATCCCGGCAGTTCGTCCTCCTCTCCGGGAGTATCCACTTGTCGCGAGTTGATACGGAGATAGGTCCGAGGAATATGGGGCGTTTGACGTAGCGAGCCCGTCCGCCCGATCTACGTCAAAGCGCGAATTCACGGCCGGCGGCGAACGTCTTATCGTTCAGTGATGATCGTTTCCGTCATCGTTCGGCCTGTTGCCAAGTCTATTGCCCTGCTGGCCGCCCTGACAATCGCGCTGCCGGCACATGCCGAACATGCCCCGCAGGGCCGCCTGGTTCATTGCGGCCAGGATACCTGCCTCCGTCTGTCGGGTCGCCGGCAGCGTCCTGAGGTTGTAATCGAGGTTGGGGGGCAGGATCTCGCCGTTACGGGCCGCCGCGACTGGGTTGTTACGATACCCTTGTGGCGAGCGCGACAATGGGTCCAAAGCTTCGGCGATCCGCTGACGCTCACCGATTTCGATCCACAAAGCAACGCGGTGCGCACCACTAAGGTGCTGCTGCCGCCCGGTGCGCTTGGCCGGCACGTGGAACTCGCTTCGCTGGTGGTGCGCGCGCGCTGATCGGGATGGCTGAAGGCCAATATATTCTTGCGAAACGGGCCTTTCGGCACTAGCTTCTGCCTGCATCGTCGCCGCAGAGCGACGCGCAAGACGCAGGAGATGATGATGAAAATTGGCACAGCGGCGCTTGCCGCGATAATTCTGGCTGCCCCGGCCGCAGCAACCACCGGAAATCCTTTTGCGGAAGACAGCGCAGTACTTGATCTCCGCGGGCTCGATCTCGCCAGCGTCGATGGCCAGCAACGCCTCGCGATCCGGATGGATCAGGCGGCGAATGCGGTGTGCGGAGAAGGGATGAGTTCGATCCATCTGGCGCTGGGCGCGCAGGCCCGTGCTTGCCGCCAGGATGTGTTCGCCGACATTCGGGCTCGGATTTCGGCGGCTACTGCCGCTGCAGATTTGGCCAGGAAAACCCGGCTGGCAAGTCGCTAGATTCTCTTACGAGTAAGCACCGACTAGAGGTCAGCCGGAAAGACACCAGGAAGCGTTCCGAACGGGAGGCATTGGCTTCCCCAACTCCAGCAACTGCTGTATACGCGGGATGACGTATGACGCCGCCACGCAATTTCGGGCATTCAGGATTGCTACTCGCTATCGGCAGGATGACATGGACGGAATTCGCGTAGGTAAACGAGTGATCGGAACACAGGCGCCGGTAATCATCGGCTGGGAGAACATTCCCAAGGTGGAAGGCGGCCCGGTGAAGCAGTTCATCTTCACCTGGTTTCAACCGGTGATGCTGTTCGCGCTGCTCCTGTTCTGGTACTACGCGCCCAATTCCGTTGCCAAGGCATCCACCGCGATCGGTATCGGCATCGGCTTCAAGGTGCTGTTGCTGGCGCTCGAATGGGTGAACCCGCGCTACGCGAGCTGGCGGTTGACCTGGAAGGAACTGGTTACCGACCTGTTCTACGTGGGGCTGGGCTATACCCTGCTGCGCATCGTTGACGATTACATCGGCAGCGACGTCGCGGTCAAAGCCGTCCAGCAGAATTTCCATTGGGATA
>CAXTOI010000373.1:0-297 GCA_964245645.1 uncultured Novosphingobium sp.
GTCGGGCAGGTCGGCCGCGCCCGGCATCCGCTGGATGGTGTTCGACGCCGAGTTGCTCAGCAGCCCGGCGATCATGAAGCTCTGCCCGGACCCGAGTTCCACCGTCGTTTCCGCGCGGCGCACGGTCAGCGCGGGCACGGTAAAGCCGTTGAGCGTCACCGCGCCCTGGCTCGACAATTCGGATACCTCGGGGCGCACCCGCAACGAGATCCGGCCATCGGCGAGCACCACCGGGGTGTAGGACAGGCTGACGCCGTACTTCTTGAACGCGACCGTGATCGTCGAGCCGGCGGCGAG
>CAXTOI010000373.1:307-4181 GCA_964245645.1 uncultured Novosphingobium sp.
CACCCAGACCCTGCGACATCGGAATCGGAAATTCGCCGCCGACCAGGAATTCGGCGGTCTCGCCCGACACGGCGGTCAGATTGGGCTGCGCCAGCGTCGTCACCAGGCCCACGGTCTCGCCCAGATCGAGCGCGGCCAGGACATTGAGCCCCAGCAGCTTGCCCGCCGCCGACAGCGTCGTGCCACCGGCGATCGGGTTGATCCCGGTGCCGGGCAGTTGGGACAGCGGTGCGCAGGTCGCCGGGGTACAGCCGGGGCCGTAGATCGGCGTGGTCACCGTGCCATTGCCGGCCAGCGGCCCGCCCGCATAAAATCCCGTGTAATAACCCGCCCGGCCCTGACCGAGGCCGAACTGGAAGCCGCTGCCGCCGTTGGAGATCGTGGCCAGATTGCTGCCCAGCGTGCGGGCGAGCGACCGGCTGACCTCGGCGATGCGCACCTGCAGGTTGATCTGCAACGGCACCGCGATGCGCAGCCGGTTGATGATGCCGATCTTGGCCGTCCCGCCCTCGCTGGGCTTGAAGCCCGGGTTCAGCGCAGTAAGCACCAGCCTGGCCGCCTCGGCGCTATCCTCGGGCGAGGCGACGGTGCCGGTCAGCATGGCGAACTGGCCGACGATCGTCACCGCCACATCGGCATCGGGCATTGCCAGCTTCAGCACCCGGTCGATCGAGGTGAGATTCTGGCTCACGCGAACGCGCGCGGCATAAGCGACCGCGCCGTTGCCGGTGGAGGCGAACACCGTGGCTTCGCCGCCCGACTTGCCGAACAGATGGATCTGGCGGGTGTTATCGACATAGACATCGGCGACTTCCGGATTGGACGTCCACACATTGGCGACCGCCACGGGCAGCGTGATCAATTCGCCTTCGCCGATCGAGAGCAGCACCTCATGCGTCGGGCGCTGCGTGCCCACCGCCAGCGGCGCGGCCATAGCCGTCATGTTGCGCATCGGCACACGTTCGGCAGAAGCCGCTGCACCGATCGTCAGGCCGGGGGCCAATGCCAGCGACGCCGCGCCGATCCACACATTCATCGTCCGCATTCTACTGTCCCCCGACCATCGGCGTTGCCGCCGGCTGTACCCCACCCGGCGGCCCGCCCATCGCGGCGAGCCGCATCCTGGCCGCCGCGCCGCTACCGATCGGCACGTCGCTTTCGGCACTGCCGCGCGCCACTTTGACCATGGGCCCGACCGGCCAGGCACCGGGCAGCGCCGGGCCGCGCGCCGGGCCCGGCAAGCGCCGGCTGGCAAAGCGCGAAACATCGCCGCCGGTCGAAAAGCTGGTCCCGCCTTCGACCGGGCGGTTTGCGGCCAGTGCCGCTATCCGGTCCTGGTCCTGCGCGCTGGCGCTGGCCGGCAGCGTCGCCTTGCCGTTGGCCAGCGCCTGGTCCAGCTGGCTCTGGTCGTCGGCCAGCGAGCGCAGCGACAGGCTCAGCGAGCCGAGCGATTGCGCCACCGCAATCTTTTCGGCGATGCGCGGGGTCACTTCGAGCGTCACATCATGCGCGATCTTGACCACGCTCTTGCCGCCGGGCGCGATCTCGGTCTCGGTGGTCTGGTCGGTCGCCAGCACCCGCAGGTTGCGCAAAACCGTTTCGGTAATCGCCAGCGGTGCACCATTCGTAGCTTGCTGATTGGTCGGCTTGATCGACTGCGTCAGCATCATGTCGACGTGATCGCCGGGAAAAATGAACCCGGCGACACCCGACATATCGGTCACCGCAATGGTCACCGCGCGCATGCCGGGGCCCAGTGCAGCCGCCAGAAATCCGCGATCGCCCGGTGCCACCAGCGCCCCTTGCGTCAGCGGCTGGCCGGCGGTGATCGGATTACGCACCACCGTGCCGACCAGCTTGGTCCGGTCGGTGGTGCCGTCGAGGAAATAGGCGTCCTGCACCATGTCGCGCGGCCATGCCTGGAAGGCGACCGCATCGGCGGTGATGATCGTGCCGACCGGCAAGGCGCGCTGCGCCACCAGCACGCGCGGGCCGGCCGGGGCGAGCACGGCGGCCTGTACGACGGGGACGACGCGGCTCGACATCATGCTGCGCACCGCCAGCATCGATCCCAGCGCAATAACGACCGCGCCGAGCAGCAGCATCAGTTTGCGTTTATCCATGGCGATGGAAGCCCCCCAAGATCCGACTGCAGCGCATGGCTGCAAACCTGGCGGAATTTGGTTAAGATAGTGAAGCAGGCGATGCCTGGGCGATTACAGACCCGGCAGGTAATCGGTGGTCAGGATCCACAGCCCGGCCCCGGCGATCGCCACGCCATAGGGAATGGCGATCCGCCCCCGTCGGCGGCGCGCATTGTGCCAGCCCGCGACAACCACCGTCAGCACCCCGCCCAGCACCGCCATGATCATCACCAGATGGCAAACCCGGCGGGCCGGATCCACAACGCCAGCGCGCTCAGCAGCTTGACATCGCCGCCGCCCATGGCGCGCAGCGCGAACAGTCCGCACAGCAACGCAAAGCAACCCGCAGCCACCGCCAGTTGCAGCCCGATTCCCGGCCAGCCAAGCCCGCTGGCCCACCAGAACAGCGGCGCCGACAGCGCGATCGATCCAGTCAGCCAATTGGCGATCCGCCGGCTCCGCAGATCGGTAAACGCCGCGCACAGCAGCGCGATTGCCAAGCCGGCCAGCAAAACGTACGTCCAATGATCGTGCATGACCGGTCCTTTTCCAACAGGGATATCGGACACAGCTTATGAAATTGTAACCAGCACGCGAGGCCATCGGCAGGATGCCATCTGTGAAATTCGACCCCCGCGCGCTGCCCCCCGGCGCGCGGGAAACCACCTGGATGGCGCCCGACGGACAGGCCATTCGCCGGATCGATGTCACTTGTCCCGAAGATCGCGCGCCGCGCGGCTCGTTGCTGTTCCTGCCGGGCCGCGGCGATTGCTACGAAAAATACGTCGAGTGCCTCGGCCAATGGCACGCCCAAGGCTGGTCGGTAACCGCGCTGGACTGGCGCGGACAAGCGCGGTCGGGACGTGCCGGACGCGACGATCGTACCGGGCACATCGCCGATTTCGCCGCCTGGGTCGCCGATCTGGCGGCGTTCTGGGCAATCTGGCGGCACCACACCCCGGCGCCGCATGTGCTGGTGGCGCATTCAATGGGCGGAAATCTCGCGCTGCGGGCGGTGGTCGAACGGGCGGTGCTGCCTGACGCGCTGGTGCTGTCGGTGCCGATGCTGGGCATGCTGATGATGGGCCTGCCGCACGCGCCGCTGCACCGCTTCGCGCAGATCATGGCGCGGTTGGGCGACTCGCGCCGCCCGGCCTGGCCCGACAATGAAAAGCCGGGCTATCAGGACGAGCGCATGCTGCTGCTGACGCATGATGCCGACCGGTTTGCCGACGAAGCATGGTGGCGCGAGCAGCGCCCGGAACTGCGGATGGGTTCGCCGAGTTGGGGCTGGGTGGCAAGCGCGCTGGCTTCGATCCGTCTGCTCGAACGACCAGGCCGGCTGGAAAGCGTCGCGCTGCCGGTGCTGCTGCTCGGCGCCACCGCCGATCAGCTGGTCAGCTACCCGGCGATCGCGCGCGCCGCGAGCCGACTGCCGCATGGCGAACTGGTCAGCTTCGGCAGCGAATCGGCGCATGAGGTATTGCGCGAAGTCGATGCCGTGCGCGACGTGGCGATGGCCGCGATCGCCGAGTTCCTCGACCGTGTTGCCCCAGGGCGACAACCGGCCTCGTGATCATGACACAACCGTCTCATACCAATTTTAACGGTTTGCGATCTCTGACTCCCTCCTCATTCGGGGAGGGTTGGGGAGGGGCATCCACGCCAACGCCTACGCGCAACCTATCGGCCACACTCCCCCACCCCACGCTCCCAGCCGGGAAAGGGAA
>CAXTOI010000374.1:0-4180 GCA_964245645.1 uncultured Novosphingobium sp.
TCCTGCCACCAGACCGGCCCGCGTTCACCCAGCGCCCGCTTGGCGCGATCGACGGCCGCGTGCGCCTCCGCCTCGGCTGCCTGGTCCTGCACGCGCCTGGCAGCGGCGACCGCACGCCGTGCTGCCATCAGTTCCTTGACCAGCGCCGCGCGCAGGGTGTCGGCGAGCGCCGGGTTTGCCCGGCGCCACAAGCGGCCGCGGACGACGAAATAGCGCTCGTCCGGCGTGACCGGGTAATGCTTTGGCGAAGATTGATTATTGGACATTGAAGCGTGATTGCCCAAAATGAACTAACGCCGCGATCGTTCGTTGATTAGGTTCAACCAAGGAGCCGAACAATGGCTAAACTGACCACCGATGATCGCGACGACATTGCCGATGGCTCCTTCGCCTTTCCCCAAGAGCGCAAGGAGCCACTGGAAAACGCCGCCCATGTGCGAAATGCCATCGCGCGCTTCAATCAGGTCAAGGATGTCAGCGACGATGAACGTGACGCCGCGTGGAAGCGGATCACGGCTGCCGCTAAAAAGCACGGCATCGTTGTAAAGGAGCACAGCTGGCGGGAGATCGGGAAGCGATGAAAGCGCTCCCCTTGCCGGCTCTTCGCCTGGTGTCAGATGTCCGGTGAGCAAGGACCGATGGCGCCGCCCGGTGTGCTGATCGGCACGGCGGGATGGTCGATCCCCGGGGCGTTGGCGACAGCGTTCCCCGGCGCTGCTTCGCATCTCGAGCGCTACGCCGAAGCCTTGCGGGCGACCGAGATCAACTCGTCGTTTTACCGTCGGCATCGGCGCTCCACCTATGCAGGCTGGGCCGCGAAGACGCCGGCGCATTTTCGCTTTTCGATCAAACTGCCCAGGGAAATCTCCCACACGCGCAAGCTGATCGATTTTGCCGAGCCGCTGGATGCCTTCATCGAGCAGGTCGAAGGCCTCGGTGCAAAACTGGCCGTCGTTCTGATCCAATTGCCGCCCAGCCTGATGTTCGACGACAAGGCCGCACCGGCGTTCTTCGAAACGCTGCGGGCGCGGCTCGATCCGGCTGTCGCGATTGCCGCCGAACCGCGGCACCCGTCCTGGTTTTCGCCGGATATCGAAGCCTATCTGGCAAGCCATCACATCGCCCGCGTCGCGGCCGATCCGGTGCTGGTGCCCGGCTGCGAAAAACCGGGCGGCTGGTCCGGGCTGGTCTACCGCCGCCTCCACGGTTCACCCCGTGTCTATTATTCGGCCTACCATGAACAGCATCTTGCCGCGCTGGCGCAAGCGATCGGGCAAGAGCAGGCAGACGGCACCCCGTCATGGTGCATCTTCGACAATACCGCGTCCGGGGCGGCGCTGGCCAATGCCATCGAGCTGCAAACCTTGTTGGGATCGGAGATGCAGGCGTAAACGCTAATGTCGCGCGGCGTCCATAAGGCCGGCCGCGCCGGTGATGCCGGTCACGATGATCTGCACGCCGACGCACAGCAGCAGAAAAGCCACCAGCCGCGACATCACCCGTGCACCGCCCGGGCCCAGCAGCTTCGTCACGCTGTCGGACCATCGATAGGAAACCCAGATCAGAAACGCGATGGCCACCGCCGCCAGGCTGAGGCCGCCAAAAAAGCCCAGCGTGCCGACCCCCGATGCCGGCCGTTGCGATGACAGGGCAATAGCCACCGCGATCGTCCCCGGCCCTGTCGTCAGCGGCATGGTCAGCGGAAAAAACGCGATATCCTCGGCATGCTGCGCCGGCTTTGCCTGATAGGCCTTGCGCTCCTCATGCACCTCCGGCTGCATCAGTAGGCTCCACGCGCGGACCGCCACGACCAGCCCCCCGGCGATCCGCAACGCACTGAGGCTGATCCCGAAAAAGTTGAGAATATACCCGCCCAGCCACAGCGATACGAGCAGCACGACCATCGCGTAAAACGCGATCCGCAAGGCCATCGTCCGCTTGTCGGCGCGCGGCCGATGACCCGTGATCGAATCGAAGATCAGCGCCCCGCCGATCGGGTTCACGATCGAAAACAGCGCCGGAAAGGCAAGCAGGAACGCACCAACGGCGGTAGCAACAGGTATCGGGCTGACATCCATGGATTATACCTAAGGAAGCTCTGATTAAGCGCGTTATCGATCAGACGGCGCCTAAAATATCCCGTCAGCCCGGCCTTGAGCCGGGCCAAGGCTGCCTTTCTGCACCGGACAAGCAAAGAAAGAAGCCCAAGCCCGGGTCAAGCCCGGGCCGACGGGGGTGTTATCTTGGTGAAGCTCCGACTTGATCAGAGGTTCCCTAACCGTTGATCGTGCTCAAAGCACCCCACTCTTCAGAGTTGCCACCGGCTGATGAGACTTGAGCGTCCTGTGGTAGTGGGAATATCAGCCCTATGTTAGCGCTGATGGATTCCTAGCGCTTGCAGAATGACAAGTCACAAGCTACCCGAAATCACCCCTTTGCCACCTTCCCCGCAATCTGGCTCAATCCCTTGGTCAGCTGCGCCAACCCATTCAGCCGCGCCTGCGGATCGCCCCACACGCGCGTCACCACCAGCTTGCTGTCCGGGCGCAGCTTGACCGTCCCCTCCAGCCGCTGCGCATAAGCGATCAGCCCGGTCGGATCGGGGAAGTGGTCATTGTGGAACGAGACCAGCGTCCCCTTCGCCCCCACATCGATCTTGGCGATATGCGCCGCGATCGCCTGCCGCTTGATCTCGATCAGCTTGACCAGATTGGCGGTCGGCGGCGGCAAAGGCCCGAACCGGTCGATCATCTCGGCCGCCAGCGCCTCGATCTCGCCCTGGTCGTCGGCATCGTTCAGCCGCCGATACAGCGCCATCCGCACCGCCAGATCGGGCACATAGTCTTCGGGGATCAAAATCGGCGCATCCACGGTAATCTGCGGGCTTGGCCCTTTCTCCCGCTCCAGCCCGATGTCGCCCGCCTTCGCCGCCAGGATCGCATCCTCCAGCATGGACTGGTACAGCTCGAACCCGACTTCGCGAATATGCCCGCTCTGCTCGTCGCCCAGCAGATTGCCTGCCCCGCGAATATCGAGATCATGGCTGGCCAGTTGAAACCCTGCGCCCAGGCTGTCCAGATCGCCCAGCACCTTGAGCCGCTTCTCCGCGACCGGTGCCAGCACGCGGTCGGCAGGCGTGGTCAGATAGGCATAGGCGCGCAGTTTCGCCCGCCCGACCCGGCCACGCAACTGGTACAATTGGGCCAGGCCGAAGCGATCGGCGCGGTGGATGATGATCGTATTGGCGCTCGGGATATCCAGCCCGCTCTCGACGATGGTGGTCGACAGCAACACATCGTACCGGCGCTCGTAGAATGCCGACATCCGCTCCTCGACCTCGGTCGGCGACATCTGCCCATGCGCGGCGATGAACTTTACCTCGGGGGCATGCTTGTGCAGCCAGTCCTCCAGCTCCGCCATGTCGGCGATCCGCGGCACGACGATGAAGCTCTGCCCGCCGCGATGATGCTCGCGCAGCAGCGCCTCGCGCATCACCATGTCGTCCCATTCCATCACATAAGTGCGCACCGCCAGCCGATCGACCGGCGGCGTCTGGATCGTGGAAAGTTCGCGCAGGCCCGACATCGCCATCTGCAGCGTGCGTGGGATCGGTGTCGCGGTCAGCGTCAGCATATGCACATCGGCGCGCAACTGCTTCAGCCGCTCCTTGTGAGTCACGCCGAAGCGCTGCTCCTCATCGACGATCACCAGCGACAGCCGCTTGAACGCGACATTTTTCGATAGCAGCGCGTGCGTGCCGATCACCACGTCGATCGTGCCATCGGTCAGCCCGGCGCGGGTGCGGCCGGCCTCCTTCTCCGGCACCAACCGCGACAACCGCCCGACATTGATCGGAAAACCCGCAAACCGCTCGGTAAAGCCGGTGAAATGCTGCCGCGCCAACAGCGTCGTTGGTGCCACCACCGCGACCTGCTCGCCCGACATCGCCGCGACAAACGCCGCGCGCAACGCCACCTCGGTCTTGCCGAACCCGACATCGCCGCACACCAGCCGGTCCATCGGCCGTCCGGCGCCCAGATCGTCCAGCACATCGCGGATCGCGTTTTCCTGATCCTCGGTTTCAGCCCAGGGAAAGCGATCGACAAACGGTGCATAGGCCGACGGATCGGCCACCAGCGCCGGCGCGGTCCGCAGCGCCCGCAAGGCCGCGGTCTTCAAC
>CAXTOI010000375.1:0-4166 GCA_964245645.1 uncultured Novosphingobium sp.
CGCCGAGGCGGGCGCGCATGTCACCTTGATCGCCCGCACCTCGGCGGAGATCGCGGCAGGGGCAGCGGCGATCCGTGCGGCGGGAGGCGCGGCGGAGGCGGCGACGCTCGATGTCACCGACTTGGCCGCGATCGCGCAGTTCTTCGCGGAACAGGCCGCATTTTCAGTGCTGGTCAACAACGCCGGGACCAATCGCCCGAAACCGATGCAGGACGTGACCGAGGCGGACTATGACGCTGTGTTGGGCCTGAACGTCAAGAGTGCGTTCTTCGTCGCGCAGGCCTGCGTCCGCCGCATGCTGGCCGACCGGGTCAGTGGCAGCCTGATCCATATCGGGTCGCAGATGGGCCATGTCGGTGGACCGAACCGCGCGCTTTATTGCACCTCGAAATGGGCGCTCGAGGGCATGTCCAAGGCGTTCGCGCTTGATCTGGCGGGGCACGGGATCCGTTCCAATACGATCGCGCCGACCTTCATCGAGACGGCGATGACGCGCCCGTTTTTCGAAGACAAGGCGTTCAAACAGTCGGTTCTGGCTAAAATCAAGCTCGGCCGGTTAGGACAGGTCGAGGATTTGATGGGCAGCGTCCTGTTCCTTGCGTCGGATGCCGCCGCGCTGATCACCGGCACCAGCCTGGTTGTGGATGGCGGATGGACGGCCGACTGAACCGCCGCAGTTTGCTGAACAAATCAGCATTGCGGAAACGAGAAAACCCCTCACACCTTCGACTGCGTCGCCCGCTGCAGTTCTTCCATGATCGCGGCATTGGCCACCGGATCGTCCTTGCCGCGCCGGGTGATCGCGCCGTCCTCGATCATGATCGCCAGTTGCGCCCGCGCGCGGCCGACGCGGCTCTTGATCGTCCCCACCGCGCAGCCGGCGATGGCGGCGGCCTCCTCGTAGGAAAACCCGCCGGCACCGATCAGCAGCAACGCCTCGCGCCGCTCGGGCGCCAGCGTCATCAGCGCACGGTGGAGGTCGGACAGATGCATCGGCCCTTCCTGCTCGGCCGGGGCGGAAAGGATACGTTCGGCAGCGGATTCGTCGTAATCGCCCTGGAAGCGGCTGCGGCGCAATCCCGACAGATAGACGTTGCGCAGGATCACGAAAGTCCAGGCGCGAATGCTGGTGCCGGGCTCGAACCGGTCGCGCGCGGTCCACGCCTTGAGCAGGGTTTCCTGGACCAGATCGTCGGCCACATCGCTCTTGCCGCACAGACCACGGGCAAACGCGCGCAGATGCGGCATGACCGCAGTCAGTTCGCGCTTGAATTCAGGCGGCCCCGGTACAGGCATCAGTCTTCGTTATCCAGCTGCGACAGCAGATCGATCAGGCTGTCGGGCAAAGGTTCTTCGACGACCGCGTTATAAAGTTTGCGCAGATCGTCAGCCCAGGCGGGGTTGGCGGCGGCCTCGTCGGTGGCGTCGTCCGCTTCCGGTTCTGGTTCGGGAGTGCTCGGCAGAGGCAGATTTGCCGGGGCCGGGTTTACAGGAAGCGCCGCGCCGGCATCCAGAGGTGGCGATTTATCAGGTTCATCCTGCACGATATTTCCTTGTCCCCATATCGGCATGCTGATTGGCCGATACCCGCACTATTGCCGGGCGGCGGGTAACGGGCAACAGACTTGTGGAGGAACGACAGCCGCCTGATATGGTTCCCGCGGTCGAGCAGCCTGGGCTGCGGCATCGCCTGCCGGCAAAAGCGCGTGATCATTACCAATGCGTTTCTGTCGCCGCATCGCTTATTACCAAAAACCGGTATCCAGTTGGCGCCGCGATGCTTTAAGCAGCCTGCTACTTGCGAGGATTTCGTGGAACGTATCGTTTCGGCCCGGATACGCGCTCAGCGCTGGTACTTGCGTTATCCGCGGGCGGTGCCGATCGCCATTTTCCTGGCCGTGCTCACCGTCGCGATGATCAGTGCGCTGGGGATCCAGCGGATCGATGCCGAGCGCAGCCGGACGCAAATGCGCGCAGCGGCAGAAGAAATCGGCGCCGCGCTGGAGCGCCAGGCGGTCACGCATGTCGCTTATCTGCGGGCCGGGGCAATGCTGGTGTCGGCATCGGACCGGATCGCCCCGGACAGCCTGCGCGAATTGGCTGCGGGCATGGCCGACGATGATGAAAATCGGGCGATTGGCGGCATCACCTGGGCGCCGCGGGTCGCTGCCGGCGATGTTGCCGCATTCGCGGCCGCGCGGCGCGCCGAGGGGCTGACCGGGTTTACGGTACATCCCGCCCCCACTGCGGGGCGCGATTTTGTCGTCCCGGTGACTTACGCCAGCAGCACCGGTTCACGGCCCAATGTGGCGCTGGGCTTCGACATGGCCTCGGAGCCGCAGCGCCGGGCGGCGATGGTCCGCGCCGCGCTCGCTCACCGGCCCACCGCGAGCGGCAAGGTGGCGTTGTTCAAGCACGAGCCGGGCATGAACCGGTTCGGTCTGCTGATCTACATGCCGGTCTACGCCCGGCTTCCGCAGCCCGGCTCGATGCGCGTGGGCCGGGGCCGGCTGCTCGGCTTCGTCTGCGGCGCGTTCAATGCCCAGCAATTGCTCGACACGGCCCTGGCGCTGGTCCCGGCACGGGATTTCGGGGTCAGTCTCTATGATGGCGCCGTCGGGCCGTCGCACCTCCTGGCGCAGGTCGCCGGCAGCGCGAACCCCGGTCTCGTCGTTCACCGGACGTTGCATGTCGCCGGTCATCCACTGGTGCTGGTCGTCGCGGCCCAGGGCGGCGATGCGCTGTCCAACCTGGCGCTGCTGACGTTGCTGTGCGGCTTGCTGGTTGCGGCATTGCTGATGTTGCTGGCGCATGTCGTCACCCGCCACACCGGGGAAGATCTCGAAGCGCTGGAATTCCTGGAAGAGCAGATCTCGATCCGCACCACGCTTACCCGCGAGTTGAACCACCGCGTCAAGAATACGCTGGCCAATGTGCTGTCGATCATAGCGCTGACCCGGCGCCGGGCCACCGGGCTCGAACAATTCACGCAGAGCCTCACCGGGCGGATCATGGCGCTGTCGGCCACGCACGACATCCTGACCGGGCTGAGCTGGGAGCCGGCGCCGCTGCGTGCGATCGTCGCGGCCGAGCTGGCGCCTTATACCGAGGGCGGCGATCATGTCATCGACGTAAGCGGACCCGAGGTGTCGCTCGCGCCCAATGACGCGCTGTCGCTGGGGCTGGCGGTGCACGAACTCGCGACCAATGCCAGCAAATACGGAGCACTGAGCATCGTTTCCGGGCAATTGGCGGTGCGCTGGAGATGTTGACCCCCGATCAGGCACAAGTGATCTGGCACGAGCAAGGCGGCCCGCCTGTGCCGCAGAAACGGTCGCGCGGCTTCGGCACCGATCTGATCGAAAAGATCGTTGCGCATGAACTGGGCCATAGCGTCGATCTGCGGTTCGAGCCCGAAGGCGTGCACTGCACGCTCGTGGTGCCGGTCCGCCTGCCGGTGCCGTTCAAGCTGCGAGCGGGCAGTTAAACCAGATCCAGTTGGAACCGCCTCTTTCTGCCCTCCCCGGCGGGTGGGGAGCAAAGCCAATAGGCGGCGCGTCGATGTCAGCGTTGATACCCCTCCCCAACAAGCGCTCTTGCCAATGTGTAAAAAAATCTTACAATCGATTGCACCAAGCATGCGAGCGTTCGAGCATGCGCATGAATTCACATGATTTTCGGAAACTGGCACGAGCCATGCTTATAGTTGACAGTCATATAGTTAACAGTTGTTGCGGACGAGCTCGGTGCAGGATGAATTGCCAACCGGCTTCGGTTTGAACCACGAAATCTGAGGATATTGCAATGCCGCGTAGTTTTCTGCGAATGCTTGCTCCGGCAGCCGCTGTCCTGGCGGCATCGACCATGGCGGTGCCCGCTTTTGCCACCGAAACCAGCTTCGCCACGTTCACCGGGGTCGGTAAAAGCCTCGTCGCCACCAACACCGGAGGCCCGGCGGGCACGTTAACGCTGAGCGACAGCTCCATGGTGACATTCGGCTTTCTGGCTACCAACCTGACCTCGTATATTTCCGGCATCTCGGCAAATCTGGTGTTCACCGCAAGTTCGGCGAACGTCAATTACAGCTCCTTCAATGCTTTGCAGGGGATCGCCGATCAGACGCTGTTCAACGGCTCAGTGACCATTACCTCCACTCAAGCGATCAC
>CAXTOI010000376.1:0-4154 GCA_964245645.1 uncultured Novosphingobium sp.
GTCTTGCGGTTCGCCAGCGCGGCCGCTGCCAGTGGTTCCAGGAAATGAACAGTCACATCGAGCGGCGCGCTGCGCGCCAGGATGCGCTTGAAGTTGGTCACCCCGGGCTCCTCGCTGACCCAGGCTATGTCGGCGACATGCGATCCGTAATCCAGCCAGACCGGCTGCACGGCGCTGCCCCGGGGCAGCGGATCGAGCGCGGCGAGCAGTGCGCTCTTGAACGGGCCCAGCTCGGTGCCGTCGCTGGTGGTGCCTTCGGGAAAGACGGTGATCGTGACCCTGGCGATCAGCGCGGCGCGCAGGGTATCGATTTGCGCGCCGATGCTGCCGCGATCGTGGCGGGCGATGAAAACGGTATCGTTCATCTCGCACAGCCATTTCAGCGGGCGTGACTGCGCCAGCCCGTCATGCGCGACAAAGGCGGCGCCGGTGGTCCGGGCAAGCGCCGGGATGTCGATCCAGCTGACATGGTTGGCCAGCAGCATCAGTTGCCCCGCCGCAGGCTGGCCGCTGGTGTGGATGCGGACCCCGGCGATCCGGGCGATCCCGCCGAGAAACAGGCGCGGCCACGGATTGCGCGCGCGTGACGGTTTCCACAGGTAAAAGCCGATGATCGCCACCAGCAGCCAGCCGGCCATGGCGATGAGCCGGCCCGTGACGCGCAGCATTCCAAGTTCCGCGGCGAGCGTTGCTCCTGCTGCGCTCACTCCTCGATCTTGGACCGGCCAGGCGGAACGTCACGACCGAGCCGCACGCCGAACAGTTCAAGCCGGTGATCGACCAGGCGATAACCCAGTCGTTCGGCAATCTGCCGCTGTAGCGCTTCGAGTTCGGGATCGACGAATTCGATCACTATCCCGCTTTCCACGTCGATCATGTGGTCGTGATGTGCTTCGGGAGCAGCCTCGTAGCGGGCGCGGCCGTCGCCGAAGTCATGGCGTTCGAGGATACCTGCTTCCTCGAACAAGCGCACGGTGCGGTAGACCGTGGCGATCGAAATGCCCGGATCGATCGCCGAGGCGCGCGCGTGCAACTTGTCGACATCGGGATGGTCGAGGCTTTCCGACAATACCCGCGCAATCACGCGCCGCTGGTCGGTGATGCGCAAGCCACGCTCGGCACACAGCGCTTCGATGTCGATCGGCTGATGCACTACATTATCCCGATAAAGAAAATCTCGCCGGGTATTAGCCCGGCGAGACGATCCTGCCAACTATGCGTGTTCGCGTTATCGTTGAAAGCCGCGAAAAAGTGGGCCTGAGACGATAACCGATTTTGAAGCTCAGGCCGCCTTGGGCTTGCGACCACGACGCGCGCCCGGCTTGCGGCCGAGGCCGATCTTCTTGGCGAGATCGCGGCGCTTTTCAGCATAGTCCGGGGCGACCAGCGGATAGTCGGAACCCAAATTCCAGCGCGACCGATACTGATCCGGCGCCAGGGTATGGTGCGTCATCAGATGCCGTTTCAGCATCTTCAACTCCATGCCGCAATCGAGACAGACGATCTTGTCCGGCTTGACAGACGAACGGATCGATACTGCCGGCTTCAGCGGGACTTCCTCAACCACCGGCGCGGTTTTGCCCAATCCTGACAAGGCGCCGTAAACGTTGCTGATCAGCGCCGGCAGATCGTTGAGCGTGACATCATTGTTGCTGACATGTGCAGCAACAATGTCCGAAGTCAGAGTTACGAGCGTTTCGTTCAAGTCGATCAGAGCATTTTCCATTTGATTTCCTTACTTTTACGCGACCCGGTTTTTTCGATTTCAACCGGTATTTATTATTCGGAATTTTAATCAGGAGGTTAAAAACGTTAACGTGGAGCAACATTTCCGCTAGCACTAACTCACCAATGCACCTTTTTTCAGCATATTTCAAGCAATAAAACTTTTGCTGCACTGCGAATATTACGATCTTCTATTGTGTAGTTGTGCGCATAGATATCGCTCAATCGAGCTTGCAGGCAAACGTAGCCCCATTGATACAGCGCCCGTAGCGATCACGATAATAATCTGGACGAGTGCCAACACGCTCGAAATTCTCAGCGCGATACAGTGATTCGGCATCATTTCCCTGCCGCATCTCGAGCAATATACGGGTGATGCCCCGCGCGGTAGCGTCGAATTTAACCCGATCCAGCAATTTCTTGCCCAGCCCTTGCCTGCGCAGGCGGGGATCGACGGCGAACAACAGCAGTTCTTCTTCGTCGCATGCGCGGCGCAGCAAGGCGAAGCCCGCCGTTGGCTGTCCTTCGACCGGGGCGGCGCCATTTTCGGCGATCAACTGGTAATGGCAATTGCCCAATAGCAATGCGCTCGAAACCTGCGCGCGGGTCCATGCTTCATTATAATCGGGGTCGAATGCGCAGGCCATCACCGCCATGATCCGGTCGACGTCATCCTGGGGCACGGTTGCACGATTGGCCATGGTCAGCACCTGGCCATCTTACCGGTCTGCACGCGTGAATGCTCGCCGGGCAGTTGTGCGTCGGGTGCGCGTCCGTATAACGGGGTCAGGTCACTGCATAGCGAGCCTTTCGGCAACAACTCCAGTTCACGTGCATCCGGCCACAGCGGCAGCGCATGGCCCGCGCCGCGCCGCGCAACCAGCGTTTCGGCCTGGCTCCCTGCCACCAGCGGTTGGCCCAGCCGCGCTGCGGTCTGCGGACACAGCGAGGCCAGCGCCGTGCTGGTAGCGCCGTCACTGGCGAAGGCTTGCGTAAACCACTCGCCGTGGCCGCCGGTCATCGCCACCAGCACGGGTTGCGCTCCCTGCGTGCGGCGCGCCATCGCCGCGATCAATGCCAGCGTCGGATAGCCCAGCACCGGCACTCGCCACGCCAGCGCCAGCGCACGCGCCGCCGCCAAGCCGATTCGAACCCCGGTAAAGCTGCCCGGACCAAGCCCGACGACAATCTGCCCCGATCGGCCCCGACCGGGCAACGCGGCGATCATCGGCACCAGCGCTTCGGCATGGCCACGCCCAAGCATCCGCCAGTCCCCAGCCACCAGTTGTCCATCATTGAACAACGCAACGGAGCAGGCTTCGGTGGTACATTCAAGGACGAGCGTATTCATCATCGCATCACGACGGCAATATTGCCTAATGTTGTGACCCTTGTTCGCAGAACAACGAACTATAGATCACTCAGATCGTCTCAAACTGCGCGAACTTCGTTTACTTCGGGAACGTAATGCCGGATCAGGCTCTCGATGCCGTTCTTCAATGTAGCGGCAGATGAGGGGCAGCCTGAACAGGCACCCTGCATTGACAGATAAACCACACCTTCGCGAAAACCGCGATACGCAATATCGCCACCGTCGTTGGCAACCGCCGGGCGCACCCGGGTTTCGATCAATTCGCGGATCTGGTCGGTAATGTCGATGTCCGCGGGATCGTCATCGAAGCTGTCGGCAGCGTCGGCGGGCACCGCTATGGCGGCTGCGTTGCCGCCGGCAAACAGCGGCGCTTCCGAGACGAAATGGTCAAGCAGGATCGCCACGACTTGCGGTTTCAAGGGGGTCCAGTCGACTCCGGCGCCGGCCGTGACGGCAATGAAGTCACGCCCGAACAGCACGCCCGCGACATCGCCGAGATCGAACAGCGCCTCGGCCAGTGGCGAACCTTCTGCCGCTTCTTCATCGGTGAATTCGCGGGTGCCGGTGACCATGACTTGCCGGCCGGGCAAAAACTTCAATGTGGCAGGATTGGGTGTGGCTTCGGTTTCGATATACATGGTGATGCATGTAAGGGCGGTCTGCGCTCGGTCAAGACCCGCGCCGGGGTAATGACCCGTTTGATTGTCGATGTTGCACCCGGCGCGATCGGCAAGTGTCGTGGTGCTGTTCTCATGTCGCCTTGCCTCCATTTCGTCGCGCGGATACCACAGCACCAAAGGAGCTATTGCCATGGCGCGTTCGATTATTGTTACCGGCGGGTTCGGCATTCTGGGTCATGCCGTGGCGCAGGCGTTTGCAGCAGCGGGAGATCGGGTGGCGCGGATCGATTTCGCGCCGGGCCCGCGCGAGGCCATCGCCGGTGCGCTGGAGTTGGGCGGTGTCGATCTGACCGATGCCGCGGCCACCGCATCCGCGCTCGACAAGGGGGTCGCGGCGCAGGGTGAAGTCCCAGAGTGCGAGCTGGCCGGTGCGCCAC
>CAXTOI010000377.1:0-4137 GCA_964245645.1 uncultured Novosphingobium sp.
GCTGGCGGTCGAGCACCACCCGGCGATGCTGATCTACCTCAACCAGGTCCAGTCGATCGGCCCGGACAGCCCCGTCGCGCAACTGGCGGCGCTGCGCAATCCCGGCGCCGCGCGCGGGCTCAATGAAAACCTTGGCCGAGAGATCATGGAGTTGCACACGCTGGGCGTTCGGTCCGGTTATACCCAAGCCGATGTCACCGAATTCGCCCGCGCCCTGACCGGCTGGAATGTCGCCGCGCAGGACCTGCGTGACAACGGCAACGCCGACGATTTCGCCTTTCGACGCAACCTGCACGAACCGGGATCGCGGCGGATTCTCCGCAAGACCTATCCGCAGGATGGCGCCGACCAGGCTCGCGCGGCGCTGCTCGACTTTGCGCATGCGCCGGCGACCGCCAGTCACATCGCCACCAAACTGGCTCGGCACTTTGCCGGCGACATGCCGCCGCCGGCGCTGGTCGACCGTCTTGCCGGCAGCTTCGTGACCGGGCGGGGCGATCTGCCCACGCTTTACCGTTCGCTGATCGACAGCCCGGAGCCATGGGCGCTCAGGCCGCTCAAGTTCAAGACCCCGTGGGAGTGGACGGTTTCGGCATTGCGCGGGCTGGGCCGTGAGCAAATCGGGCAATTGCAGATGGCAGGCGCCCAGAGCCAGCTGGGCCAACCGGTGTGGAAGCCGGGATCGCCCGCGGGATGGGACGACACCGCCGCCAGCTGGGCCGCGCCCGACGCCCTGCTGCGGCGGGTCGAATATGCCCAGCGGCTCGTGGCGCCGGTCGCCGCCAACCTGGATGCCCGGCTGCTCGGCCCCAAACTGCTGCCCGCCGAATTCAATCCGGCCACGCAGGACGAGATTGCCCACGCCGAGAGCCCGGCCAGTGCGCTCGCGCTGCTGCTGGTTTCACCCGACTTCCTGAGGAGATAGCGTCATGGCCGATCGCCGCCAATTCCTGTCGTTTTCCGTAGCCGGCGCGGGCGCGATCCTGGTCGGGCCGCACATCGCACTCGCCACGGCTGCCACTGACCGGCGTTTCGTGTTCATCATCCAGCGCGGCGCGGCCGACGGGCTGAACATTGTCATACCCTATGCCGATCCGGCCTATGCCAGGTTGCGCGGCGCGCTGGCCATCGATGCGGCCACGGCAACCCGGCTCGACGGTACCTTCGCGTTGCACCCGGCGCTAACCGAAACGGCACGGATGTTCGGCCAGAAAGAGGCGCTGTTCGTTCACGCAGTGGCTTCGCCTTATCGCGATCGCTCGCATTTCGACGGCCAGAACGTGCTCGAGACCGGCGGCGGCCAACCCTACGAGCGCAAGGATGGCTGGCTGAACCGGCTGGTCGCGATGCTGCCGAAATCCGCCGATCAGGCAATCGCCTTGTCCGCCACCGTGCCGATGGCACTACGCGGGGCGGCCCAGGTGACATCCTACGGACCGTCGGCGCTACCGACGGCGTCCGATGACTTGATGCTGCGAGTTGGCCGGCTGTATGGCGAGGATCCGCAGCTCCAGCCGCTGTGGTCGGCCGCCCTTCAGGCCAAACTGGTGGCCGGCGACAGCGCCGCCAAACAGGATCCAGCAAGCCTTGGCGCCTTGACCGCGCGCTTCCTGACAAAGCCCGACGGGCCGCGGATCGCCATGCTGGAAACCGGCGGCTGGGATACTCATACCGGCCAGCAAGGGCGGCTGGCATCGCAGCTCAAGGCGCTCGATACGCTGCTCGCCGCGTTGCGCGATGGCCTCGGTCCGGTCTGGGCACAGACCACGGTGCTGATCGCCACCGAGTTCGGCCGGACGGCGGCGGCCAATGGCCCCGGCGGCACCGACCCCGCCACGGGGGCGGGGGCGATGCTGGTCGGCGGCGCGGTCCGGGGCGGGCGCGTGATCGCCGACTGGCCGGGCCTGTCGCCCGCCGCGCTTTACCAGGAGCGCGACCTTAGGCCGACCGCATCGATGGATGCATTGATCGCGGGAGCCGCTGGAGCTGGCCTCGGCCTGGAGCCGGACCGTGTGGCGCGCACGCTGTTCGGCGGCGGGAAGGCCATGCTTGTATAACGCAGGTGCAACCTCCAATCGGTAACGTGCTAGACATGGCCATTCCAGGCCGCCTGCACGGCGTTGGTGCTCAGCGTGAAAATGGTCTAATCCATTTACCGGATGGCCTTTGTCGCCGGCGCCTGCGCACCTAATGCGTGTCGATCAATTCGCCGACATTATCGGTAATTTCCTTCAACACGTTCGATCCCTTTTGAAGCAAGTGGCAGCGGTGAAACCAGTAATAGGCGAATTCCACCAAGATCAGGCCTGCAGCCCAGGTACGCCAATCGCCAAGCGACCAATGGACCCGGGCAAGCCGGCACACGCTGGGCCGCATCGACCTGGCGAGCGTGCTTGACTTGCCGGGCTGGGTGCCGACGACCTGCCGAGCAGGCTCGGTGCTGGCCTGGATTCTCTACCTGCTCGTGCTGTTTCCTAACGCCGAGCGCCGAGTTGCCGCTGAGCTGGCGGGGGTAAGGGTCGGTCAATTCGGGAGGGGCGTGCAAGAAAAAAACCGGTTATGAACCGGGGATTAGGAAAACCCGATCACGGGACAGCGCACTTGCGCGCTCTTGCACACTCCCGGGTTTCTGCGATTGAGAGTTCTCACGAATTTAGTGAGTTGTCATGACGAGCAGGAAAAGCTGGGAAGATTTGGTCTCGCCGGAGAGAAAGGCGTTCGCCGCCCGATTGAAGGCGAGGCGAAAGGAGTTGTCGCTGACCCAGCTCAATATCTTTGAGCGGACTGGCTTGGCGGTGTCGCATATCTCCAACTTGGAGAATGCCGAGACCAACCCCTCGTTGGAGGTCATGGTTAGCCTTGCGCGAGCCCTAGACGTTGATATCAAATATTTTTTTTGAGGCCGACTAGACGCTGACGGCACGCTTACGCATCGCAAGCTACGGATAAATCCAACTTTTGCAGAATGCGGACAACGCTGTCCTACGTCGCTTGACGACTCAAACTCGAACGTTTACCGCGAGAACAAATGCAGTACGGAAATCGGATTCGCTTGAGACAGTCGGGCTATTCGACGACCGCGTAGGCGTTCGAACGGCTTGTCAGCAAGGAGCGCAACAATGTTTGATAAAGCGCGGTCGGACCAGATGTCAGGAGTGGACGCGGCGCCCGCCGCGCCGCCAAAAGCGAATATGTTGGCGATTAATGCGACCAGGATTTTCGGTGCAAATTTGCAGCGGGTCCGCGAAGCACTTGGCTTGTCTCGTGATGATGTTGCCCCGCGCCTGGGTCTTACGGAAGAACATCTTGCCAGAATCGAGGATGGTATCAAGGACCAGGTCACCTTCGATCTCATTGTATTAGCGACGAAGCAATTGAATACCAGTTATGATGACCTGATCGAGGGCATCAGCTAGGTCTCTCCATGGCTTTTTAGAAAACTATAGATCGTCGAGCGCGAAACTGCGAACCTCTTTGAGATATCTTTGATTGTAACGCTTTGGTCCGACATCATTTTTCTCAGCTCAGGCAATTGGTCGGCCGTGAGGCGTGACGGACGCCCTCCCCTGACCGACGCTGCCAACCCTGCCTTGACGTTTCTAGACATGAACAGTCGCGTGTGGGCGTCATAGGCAAGGATAAGCTGGAAAGCAGGGTCAGCGCTAGTTGGCGATATCGTAAGATCGGGAAGCCCCAGCTGGATAGTGATGCCGCGGGACAGGAGCTTGCAAAGCTGCTTGTTGAGCATCGGCAATGTGTACGAGAAAACGGATGGCGAGGCTATCGCCAGCAGATCGCCATTCTGGAGCAGCTTCCTCAACCCCTTCCAGGCGCGGTGAGGCCGGTTGGAGGTAGGGTTAGCCTCTAGGACGATCAAATCGAATTCGATCGCAGGAAATAGGTCTTCCTGCTCGGCATGGGACAGCTTTGGCAGCGTCTCGGAAGTGTAGAGGTATTTCTTGGTCATAACGGTCTCTGGCGCTGGACAATCGATGGACCACCGCGGGGCTGGGACGTCGGGACTGCGGGGCGGGCCAATCCGAGCGCAACGCGATTCGCCCGTTTTACAATTGGTGAAATTAGTTTATAGTGGTTGTCAGGACATCGGGCTCTGCCCATAGCGGACCATCCCATGTT
>CAXTOI010000378.1:0-4132 GCA_964245645.1 uncultured Novosphingobium sp.
GACACACCACCGCGGTGAAACAAGCCCCTAGAACCAAGACATCAGACGGTCAATATAAATTTACCCGCCCGCCTCTCCAGGCCGGATTTTTGCACTTCCGCGACAATGGATCAGGACCTTGCCGGCTCCGCCGAAGGATCATGCCTGCCGCAAACCGGCGATTGCTTCCTGTTCTCTGCTCCCCTAGCGCGCCCGGCGGGACGATGGAGATAAGCGGATGACCAAACTGCGCCTGGGCCGGTTCTCGGCATTTGCTCTTTGCGTCGTGTTGTTCGTCCTGGGGTTGCTATGGGCGTCAGCGAGCCCTGGCTGGCGCGGGCAGGCATCGTCTTCGGCATACTGAGCCTGCTTGGCCTGTGGGACATGGTGCAGCGAACGCATTCGGTGTTGCGCAATTACCCAGTGATCGGGCATGTCCGCTGGCTTGCGGAAAAGATCCGGCCCGAAATCCGGCAATATCTGCTGGAAGGCGACGGGGAGCAAACGCCGTTTTCGCGCGAGCAGCGCAGCCTGGTCTATCGCCGCGCAAAAGGCATTTCCTCCGACCATCCGTTCGGAACCCAGCTCGACGTCTACGCCCGTGATTACGAGTTCATCCAGCATTCGATGGCCCCGATAGCGCGACCCGACCCGGCCAGCTTTCGCATCACCATCGGCAACGACCAATGCGCCCAGCCCTACAGCGCCAGCATCTTCAATATCTCGGCGATGAGCTTCGGCTCGCTGTCGGCCAATGCTATCCGCGCGCTGAACAAGGGCGCCGCGCTGGGCAACTTCTACCACGACACCGGCGAAGGCAGCATCAGCCGCTATCATCGCGAGTTCGGCGGGGATATCGTCTGGGAAGTTGCGAGCGGTTATTTCGGCTGCCGCACCGCCGATGGCCACTTCGATCCGCACAAATTTGCCGCGCAAGCCACTCAGCCGCAGATCAAGATGATCGAGATCAAGCTGAGCCAGGGCGCCAAGCCGGGCCACGGCGGCATTCTGCCGGCCGGCAAGGTTACCCCGGAGATTGCCGAAGCGCGCGGGGTGCCGCTGGGGGTGGACTGCATTTCTCCCTCGCGTCATTCAGCCTTCGGCACGCCGCTGGAGATGATGGCGTTCATCACGCAATTGCGCATGCTTGCGGGCGGCAAGCCCGTCGGCTTCAAGCTGTGCATCGGCCATCCCTGGGAATTCATGGCGCTGGTCAAGGCGATGCTGGAGAGCAACGTCATCCCCGACTTCATCGTGATCGACGGTGGCGAAGGCGGTACCGGCGCGGCGCCGACCGAATTCAGCGATCATATCGGCGTGCCGATGCGTGAAGGACTGATCTTCGCGCGTAATGTGCTGGTCGGCGCCGGCCTGCGCGACCGCATCAAGATCGGCGTGGCCGGGCGGTTGATCAGCGCCTTCGACCTGGCGACGGTGCTGGCGATCGGCGCCGACTGGACCAATTCTGCGCGCGGCTACATGTTCGCACTCGGTTGCATCCAGTCGATGTCATGCCACACCAACCGCTGCCCGTCGGGCGTCGCCACGCAGGATGCGATGCGCCAGAATGCGCTGGTCGTGCCCGACAAGGCTGAACGCGTGCGGCACTTCCATGACCAGACCGTCAGCGCGCTGGCCGATATGCTGGCTGCCGCCGGCGTGGCCCATCCCAACGATCTGCAGCCGCACCACCTGGTGCACCGCCAGACCTCTACCGAACTGCATCAATTCGGCCGCCAGCACCATTTCATCGCTCCGGGATCGCTGATTTCGGATGAGTGCGTGCTGCCGTTCTACGCCGATAACTGGGCCCTCGCGCAAGCCGCCAGTTTTGCCCCCGCAGCCCCGCCACAGGATCTGGTGGGCCCGACTACGCTTGCCCGACGCGCCGAAACCTTGAAGGAGACCACGTAACGCAGCCCTGCCCTGCATATCCAGCTTTCGCCTTATCGAAGCGTGCCACGTCGGGCAGGATGCTGCTACGGCACAGCTGACGGGTAGCGAGGTGCCGTTATGAATTTATCCCGCTTTCTTGAGGCGCAGGCATCGGCCTTCGGCCGCGCGCGCAGCGAACTCGTCGCCGGCGCCAAGGTCAGCCATTGGATTTGGTACATCTTTCCGCAACTGGGCGCGCTGGGCCGTAGCAGCATGGCTAAATTCTATGGCATCGACACGCTCGCCGATGCCCGGCAATATCTTGGTAATCCCGTACTGGGTCCGCGCCTGATCGAAGTGACTCAGGCGGTCCTGGGTCATCGCGGCAGATCGGCGCGCGCGATCTTCGGCTCGCCGGATGACATGAAGTTTCGATCCTCGATGACGCTGTTCGCATTGGCAGCGCCACAACACGCAGAGTTCCGGCAAGCGATCGAGGCTTTTTACGAGGGCCCGGACGCGCTTACGCTGGAATTGCTGGGCATGGACTGGCCCGTATCACAATAACGGAAACTTATCACAGCGGCGTCGGTTCATCAGCCAATGGCAAATTACAAGAGGCGGGCTGGCACGATGATCGGTAGTGAACGCGAGCCTTCGCTGTTCGACATGCCTGCGACCGTGCCGGACAAGCGTCCATTCGCCAGCCTGGACGAACTGTATGCGGCGCTGCGCCGCGACGACCAACCGCCCTCTTTCGAGTTTTCCGACCAGCTCGTCTGCGGCGAAGGCGCCTCGAACGCCAGGATGGTGCTGGTCGGCGAACAGCCCGGCGATCAGGAAGATTTGGCGGGCCGTCCTTTCGTCGGTCCAGCTGGCCAACTGTTTGACCAGTGCCTGGCTGCGGCCGGCATTGCGCGCGAAGACACTTTCGTGACCAACGCCGTCAAGCGGTTCAAATTCACCCTGCGCGGCAAACGCCGCCTGCATGCAACGCCCAGTGCCGGAGACATCACCCACTACCGCTGGTGGCTGAATGAAGAAATCCGGCTGGTAGATCCGGTAGTGGTCGTCGCACTGGGATCGACCGCAGTGCATGCGCTGACCGGAAAGAAACAACCGCTGGCGCCGTTGCGAGGTGCGCCGCGAGCGTGGAACAACCGCTTGTTGCAGGTGACCGTCCATCCCAGTTTCCTGCTGCGCTTGCCTGACGAACAAGCGCGCGAAATCGAGCGCACCAAATTCATCCAGGACCTCAAGCTGGCGTTGAGCGAGGCGAAATCGTAAGCGGCGAGGCATCGCGCGGCCATGCTTCCAGCGGAACATGCGGCTAACGACCCTAGTCGTTTTGCGCCCGAGAATTTCGGCCTTGTTGAATCATATCCTTGAGTTGCTTGATTGCCGACTTAAGAAGTAAGTTGAGGTAGTTGAAGTTCCCTGCCTGAAAACGCCAACCGGTCGGCAGTGAAACGCCTTGTGCTTCTAGTGCGATAATCTCGATTATGATAAGGTTTGTAAGTTCCTCGTCAGTTAGATTATCAAATGGCGCGATGCGTTCTTGCAATCTCATAACCAATCTCATCCCATTTACAATTATGCTGTATATATGTTTGATGTAGAGAATGTGCTGAAATATTAAGTTTAATAATAAAACATAAGATTTGCATTTATGCGGACGTAGATAGGTTGATAGGCTAGCCCTCGACGATCGGACTCGTTCCACGTCTATTTGAGCCATATCCGCAACAACGCTCTTGCGAACTCAACGTAACAGTATCAATTAATATCCCCCCTACTTGCCCGATAGCCAAAGTTTACCAAATCCAAACCAATATAAACAACGCTGTCGTAATAGTTGCACTGGTATTCGTCTACGTTCATTAAATACCGCTGGATTTCAGCATTGACCAGCCATTTGTAACAATCCTGGGATATTTCGCAATTAATGCCCAAATCCAAATACCTATTATTTCAGGATGATGGGTGTCAGGATAGGTGTCGGGCTGATCGCATCAAGCTTAACGATGCTCGCGGTCGCTAGTGGAGTGTCCATTGTCCGCCAGGCAGGCAGACCACCTCGCTCATCGCGGCGAACGCCAGCCTATTTTGGGCCTTCTTCGGGGCTAAGCGACGGTCGGCGCGATCGGTGTGTTGATCATCGCGAGTCACGTGAATGCCATCGGCTGCGCATTTGCAGATTGCAGTTCAGTTAGCGCCGCACTTCTGTCAATCGGCTCGGAACCGGGGACCGGGATCGGCACGCAATGGGGGGCCACCT
>CAXTOI010000379.1:0-4118 GCA_964245645.1 uncultured Novosphingobium sp.
TACTGGCCCATGGTCAGGAAATCGATCCCGGCGCAGCGCATGTCGTCCATCACCTGATGCACTTCCAGCCGCTGTTCGCCCAGCCCGAGCATGACCCCTGATTTGGTGAAGATCGTCGGCGAGTGGCGCTTTACTTCTTCGAGCAATCGCAGCGACGCATAGTAGCGCGCGCCGGGCCGGATCGTCGGGTAAAGCCGGGGCACGGTTTCGAGGTTGTGATTATAGACATCAGGCCCCGCGGCGACGATCGCCTCGACCGCCCGGCTCATCTTGTTGCGAAAGTCGGGGGTCAGGATCTCGATGGTCGTGCCCGGCGTCGTGCGGCGCAGCGCCTCGATCACCTTCACGAACTGGCTGGCGCCGCCATCGGGCAGATCGTCGCGATCGACCGAGGTGATGACGATGTGTTCCAGCCCCAGCTTGGCAGCGGCCTGCGCAACATGCTCGGGCTCGGCCACATCGACGCTGCGCGGCATGCCGGTCTTGACATTGCAAAAGGCGCAGGCGCGGGTGCAGACATCGCCCAGGATCATCACCGTGGCGTGCTTCCTGCTCCAGCACTCGCCGATATTCGGACAGGCTGCCTCCTCGCACACCGTGTTCAGATTGAGCTCGCGCATCAGGTCGCGCGTGGCGCCGTAAGTCTTGCTGGTCGGCGCCTTGACGCGAATCCAGTCCGGCTTGCGCTGGCGCGGCGCCGGATCAGGCTGCGGCGTGGAGGAAAGATCGTTCATTGCGCCCAGATAGGCCGAGTTACCCGCGCTTTCCAGCCCAATCATGGGCCGGAAGGACAGGCTTGCCAGACAGCGACGGCGGCGGCATGGAAAACGTATGGCATCCGATCTTTCCCCCCAGCTCGACCATCTCATCGCCGGCTACCATCGCTTTCGCGGCACGCGATGGGCGGATAACCGCGCCCGATGGGCGGAATTGCGCGAGGGGCAGCAACCCGAAGTGCTGATCATCGCCTGCTCCGACAGCCGGGTCGATCCCGCGCAGATCTTCGATGTCGATCCCGGCGAGGTCTTCGTCGTGCGCAACGTGGCTGCCATGGTGCCGCCGTTCGAGACCGCACCCGGCTATCACGGCGTATCGGCCGCGCTCGAATTTGCGGTGCAGGTGCTCAAGGTGAAGGAAATCGTGGTCATGGGCCACGGCAAATGCGGCGGCTGCAAGGCGGCGCTGACGCAGGAACTGCACGGCGCCGAACCGGGCGAAGGCGGCTTCATCGCCGACTGGATTTCGCTGCTGGACGAGGTCCGCGCGCCGGTTGCAGCACGCTATGGCACCACCGGGCGCGAAGCCGAGAAAGCAATGGAACTGGCCGGAGTGCGCGTCAGCCTGGCCAATCTGCGCACGTTCCCTTGTATCCGCCGCAAGGAACGCGACGGCGTGCTGAAACTGCGCGGCGCATTCTTCGCCATCTCGGACGGGCTGCTGCATCTGATGGATGACGCCACGGGCGAGTTCGCGCCGGTCGGCTGATGCCTGTCAGCCGGGCTGCCGGCGAGGACCATCATGGCCGCCGGAGTCGCCGCTCGGAAGCGTGACAACCGGACGTTCAGGGGCGATCCCGGCTGCTTCCATCGCCCGAACCAGATGCGATGTCGCCTCGATCAGGCCGCAGATGCCATCCTCGTCGACCAGCAACGCCAGGGTCGTCGGTAACCGCTCGCCCCGATCATCGCGCAGCGAGCACAGCAGGCTCAGGATGATCGCTTCATGCTCGGAGATGTGGTTGCAGGGCATCGCGCAAAAGCCCAGGTTCGACAGCCCATAGCGATTGAACAAGACCATCATCCGCAGGAACGGCTGCAGGCCGGACAACATCCGCCAGTGCGAAAACGGCGGTGCGAGGCGGCTGGCGGGGCAGACCCGCTCACCGCTTGCGGTCACCCACATCCGCATCGACCAGACGAGAAACCTGCCGCCATCGTCGAGCCCGGTCAGCGGACGATCGAGAAAATCATACATCCTGAAGTCTCCTGCTAATGCTCACCCCCTTACAGCATTGATGCGAATGCTTCGCAATAGCGATTTTTGTCCCAAAGTCTGTCGCAATTTGCGCTCCGCCGTTGCAATCATCGGGCTTGGCGTACAGGTCGTGACAAATTGCGGCACGGCAGGGGTTGTAATACAGCGCTGTCGAGGTTATTAAGTAACAATCCTATCGGCGCTACCCTCATGGCCCGATAGGATTTGGTGCACTCTGTGCACCTCCTCCCTGAACCTTGGCCACCTCGTGCATTGCACGAGGTGGTTTTTTATGGGCCGTGCGTGTGCGACTGCGCGGTATATTCAGCGCCGGTATTCAGCGGCGATCATTCAGCGGCGATCATTCGGCGGCGATCATTCGGCGGCTTCGGCCCAGCCGCTGGCCGTGATCCGGCCCAGCGTAGCGACTTCGCCTGCCAGGCGCCGCACCAGCCCGACCATCAGATCGGCGATCGCGGCAAAACCCTCGCCCGGTTCCAGCAATCGCGCGTCGAGATAGATCGAGCGATCGATTTCCAGTTGCAGGGCGTGCAGCCCGCTGCGCGGCGCGGCGTGCCGTTCCAGCACATAGCCGCCGGCATAGGGCCGGTTATGCGCCGTGCCGCGACGATGTTCGGCGAAATAGGAAAAGGCCGAAGCGACCATCGCGCCATGGCAGGTGGTGCCGAAACGGTCACCGATCACCAGCTCCGGGCCGGGCTGACCCCCGCGCAGCGTGAGCGGCGGCATCGAATGCAGATCGATCAGCAAAGCCGCCCCCCAGCGCGCGCGCAGGGCCGCCAGCGTGGCGGCGAGGCGGGCATGGTAAGGCTCATGAATGCCCGCAATCCGGGCCGACAGATCGACTGGATCGTGCCGCCGTTTCCACAGTTCACCCAGCCCCGGCAAGCGGCGCGGGATCAGCCCCAGCCCGCTGCGCGCGCGCATTCCCGGCGTATAGCTGCCGACTTCGTTCGAGATCGGCGCCGGTTGGCCGCCACCGATCATGTCCCAATCGACATCGTCGACCGCGCGGTTGAGATCGATCATCGCGCGCGGCGCCTGGGCCACCAGCAGCGCGGCCCCGGTCTGGCGGGCGATTTCCTCTCCCAGCAAATCGACCTTGCGGTCTTCGAGCCGCAGCGCCACGAAATGGGGATGGCGCATCCGTTCGAGCAAGGACCCGGGATAAGCACGGCCGGCGTGCGGCACCGCCACCAGCACCGGGATTGCCGATGGCTGCGGCGCGCGCAGGTAAAACGCGCAAGCGCCGCCGCCGCCGGGAATGGTGCCCCCGGTTTCCCGCTGTGACCCGCGCGAATCACTTGTAACCTCGGTCCAGTCGTCCATGCCGCCGAAAATTACCGCGATCGGCCCGCCTGTCAAAGCCGATGACAGCCGAATTGGTATAAGCTTGAGGCAACCGGCCGATTCGTTAACTGGTGCGGCGACATAGGATCCTGAAAGCTATTGGACAGGGCCGGGCTAACGATGATTCGCATTCTGCTTGCCGAAGATGAAGCGGCGATGCGCGCCTATCTCGCGCGCGCGCTGCAGAACGCCGGCTTTGAGGTGATCGCGGTCGATTGCGGAACCGCGGCGCTGCCGCTGCTGCAGACGAGCTATTTCGACCTGTTGCTGTCGGACATCGTCATGCCGGAAATGGACGGGATCGAGCTTGCCCAGCGTTGCTGCGAAGTGTCGCCGCGCACCAAGGTCATGTTCATTACCGGCTTTGCCGCAGTGACGCTAAAAGCCAACCATGTCGTGCCGCACGCCAAGGTGCTGTCGAAACCGTTTCACCTGCGTGATCTGGTGCTGGAAGTGCAGCGGGTATTCGGCCAGGCAAGCGCTGCCTGAGCTTTTCTTGACCGACCGGCTTGCATCCTGCCGCCCGCGCGGTTAAACGCGCCCCCTGCCCGCCGGCGGAGCAATCGCGGCCGGGCACGGTCGAATGATGCCGCGCCACGCGGCAGTGGGCGTATAGCTCAGTGGTAGAGCACTGTGTTGACATCGCAGGGGTCGCAAGTTCAATCCTTGCTACGCCCACCATTCGGACCCGGCCATCGGCATTTCCCAGTTAGAGTCTTTTTCCGGGTAAGACGGTGCCAGCCCGCTCCCCCGCCCGGCCACCCATATTATAC
>CAXTOI010000380.1:0-2158 GCA_964245645.1 uncultured Novosphingobium sp.
CCCTTGATCTCATTGCGCGCGGCAATCTGTTCGACCAGCGCAGAAAGCTGATCCCAGCCCGCCCGCGTCAGCGTGTTCATCGTGCGCGTGGCGGCGTCAAACCGGATGACGGCAACCCCGCCGTCCTCCACCGACATCGTGAAATCAGCCATATTACTCCCCCCCCGGTGCGTGTCAGAGCGACCGCGCGATGATCATTTTCATTATTTCCGATGCGCCGCCGTGAATCCGGTCGATGCGGGCGTCACGGAACAGGCGCGAAATTGGATATTCGTCCATATAGCCGTAGCCGCCGAATAATTGCACGCAATCATCGATGACGCGCCACTGGGTTTCGGTGATCCACAGCTTCACCATGGCCGCCCGGGTGGCATCCAGCGCACCGGCAAGGAGTCTGGCGATAGCATCGTCCAAAAACGCCCGGCCGGCCGCCACTTGCGTGGCACCCTCGGCCAGCTTGAACTGCGTATTCTGGAAATCGAACAAGCGCTGGCCGAAAGCACCGCGTTCCTTGGTATAGGCGACGGTCAATTCGATGGCCCGCTCCATCATCGCCTGGGCCATTGCCGCGATCACCAGGCGCTCCTGCGCCAGCAACGCGGTCATCTGCGCGAAGCCCTGCCCCTCGATGCCGCCGAGCAGGTTTGTGGCGGGCACGCGGACATCCTGGAAAAACAGTTCCGAAGTATCCTGCGCCTCGCGCCCGACCTTGGTGAGATTGCGCCCGCGTTGGAAGCCTGCGGCGTGAGCCGTTTCCACGGCGAACAGGGATAGCTGGCGTTCCCCCGTCTTGCATGCCACGACGATCAGATCGGCGGTCTGGCCGTTGGAAATGAACGTCTTCTGGCCATTGATGACATAATCATCGCCGTCGCGCACGGCGGTGGTGCGAATGCCCTTGAGGTCGGAGCCGGCGCCCGGTTCGGTCATCGCGACCGCCAACACCATGTCGCCCGAAACGACCTGCGGCAGCCATTCATGCTTCTGCTGCTCGGTCGCGTAATGCACGATATACGGCGCGACGATGCCGCTATGGACCGGCGCACCGAACCCTTCCAGCCCGCGCTGGCCAAGTTCCTCGATCACCGCAAGTTCAAAGCGGAAATCGGTGCCCGCACCGCCGTATTCCTCAGGCACCGACGGGGCGAGCAGCCCGGCCTGCCCCGCCAGGCGCCAGAACTGACGATCCACTGCGCCGACTTCGCGCCAGCGTTCCAGATCGTCCGCACTGGCGTGGCGGTCAAAAAACCGGCTGACCGAGTCGCGGAACATGGTCAGCATTTCGTCCGTCTCGTCTGCGGCGCCCAAATCCGCAGGCGCAAAACCGGCATGGTTGGCATGATTCACGGCAGCAGCTCCACTCATGTCGATGCCGCCATCCGCAGCGGCGTATTCAGATCGCCCATTTCCCACAGCGCTTGTTCGGGTCCGGCGGCCGGCACCATCTCGCCATCGCGGCTCGACAGCTCATCGAACAGATCGAGCACCTGCCGCGCCGCATCCGAGCGATCGGGTACCCGAACACCCTTGGTCATCGTCACATAGGCCCGCTTGAAGCTGCCGCCCCCGGCACACATCACCGTTCCCGTCGGCCCTTTTTCCGCGCTGAGGGCGACGACCGCCGGTGATACCGCTTCCGGGCGGAGGCGGTCGAGCATCTCGGCGGACAGCAGATCGTCGGTCATCCGGGTCGCCGCGGAGGGCGCCAGGCAATTGACGTTCACATTGTACCGCGCCCCTTCCAGCGCCAGGGTTCGCATCAGGCCCACCAGCCCCATTTTCGCCGCAGCATAATTGGCCTGGCCGAAATTGCCGAACAGGCCGGAGGAAGAAGATGTCATGACGATGCGGCCGTAGCGCCGCGCGCACATGCCGTGCCATACCGCCTTTGCCGCATAGACCGAGCCCATCAGATGGACATCGATGACCGCGCGAAAATCGGCCATGTCCATCTTGGCAAAGGTCTTGTCGCGCAAGATGCCGGCATTGTTGATCAGGATATCGACGCTGCCCCACCGCGCTTCGGCCGCCTCGACCATCGCGACCATCTGCTCGTAATTGGTGACGCTGGCGCTGCTCGCCATCGCCTGCCCGCCGCTGGCGATGATTTCATCGGCGACCAGCTGTGCGGGCGCGCTGGAGGCGCTGCCCCCATCGC
>CAXTOI010000380.1:2168-4112 GCA_964245645.1 uncultured Novosphingobium sp.
GCAAGGCATGCGCGCGGCCCAGGCCGCCGCCGGCACCCGTGACGATGGCCACGCGGCCCGTCAGGTCGATCGTCATCTGGCCATCTCGCTGCTTGATCATCCGGAGAAATCAGCTACAGCCTGACGCCAAATCGGTCAATCAGTTATATAGATCGATGGGCGTGATGTTTCGGGGGAAGGCTGGGCCATCTATGGGAACTGAGGGGATGCTCGACAAGAAGGTGGCGATCATCACCGGTGCCGCATCCGGCATCGGCGAAGCCAGCGTGCGGCTGTTTGTGGAACTGGGTGCGCGGGTCGTGGCGGTCGATCTGGATGGCGCTGGATTGCGGCAAGCCTTTGCCGGTATGGCGGAAGTGACCCCGCTTGAACAGGACGTAGCCACGCTGGATGCGCCGGGCCGGATCATCGACTGTGCGCTTGGCCAGCGCGGTAGCATCGATATCCTGTTCAACAATGCCGGGGTCGGGGCAAGGATACCCGGAGAGGCCGACTACCGGGCGATCGCCGATACGCCCGACGAGCATTGGGACCGCATCCTGGGCATCAATCTCACCGCCCAGTTCCGCCTGACCCGCGCAGCGATCCCGGCGTTGCGGCAATCGTCCGCCGGGCGGGTGATATTCACCGGATCGCCACTGTCTGCGCGGCCGTCGCCCGGGGTTTCGACCTACAGCGCGACCAAGGCTGCACTTGCCGCTTTTGCGCGCGCCATTGCGCTGGAGGAAGGCCCGAATGGGATCACCGCGAATTGGCTGGAACCGGGCTCGATCCTGACCGCGATGACGCGCCATCTTCACGCCGATGGGGCGGGGCGCGACGCCTGGGAGCAGAAATCGCCGCTGCGCCGCATCGGCCAACCGATCGATGTGGCGCACGCAGCCGCATTCCTGGCATCCGACTGGTCATCGTTCATCACCGGGCAGGGATTGCGCGTCGATGGGGGCACGACATTGCAGCTATAGGCTGCAATCAGCACGGCAATCAGCACGGGCGCGCGCGTGGCAGGAGAACCCAAAGTGTATACGTCAATCGATTACGATGTGCGTGGCGATGTCGCCTTTATCAGGTTAAACGAGCCGGCGACGCTCAACGCCATGTCGGCGGCGATGAGCCCGCAACTGCTGAGCGCGATGACCGAGGCGGAGCAGACGTCGCGCTGTATCGTGCTGGGCAGCGTGGGACGCGCGTTTTGTTCGGGCGCGAACCTGACCGACGGTGGCCTCGACATCAACGATCCCGAGCGTGACGTAGGTTCCGGGGTGGAGAGCGTCATCAACCCGCTGATCCTGAAGATTCGCCGCTCGCGCGTGCCGGTGGTGACGGCGGTGCGCGGCGCCGCCGCCGGCGTGGGCTGCGGCATCGCTTGCGCGGGCGATCTGATCATCGCGGGGGAAGGCGCTTATTTCTACCAGGCGTTCAGCCGGGTGGGCCTGAGCCCCGACGGCGGGTCGAGCTATCTGCTGGCCAGGGCGATCGGCCGCGTCCGGGCCATGGAACTGATGCTGCTGGGCGACAAGTTACCGGCCCGCCAGGCCCTGGAATGGGGACTGATCACCCGGGTGGTGCCCGATGACGAGGTCGATGATGTAGCGCTGGGACTAGCGCAGAAACTCGCATCCGGCCCGCGATCGCTCGGGATGATCCGCGAAGCCGCCTGGCAGGGCCTGGACCAGTCGCTGGACATGCAGCTGGCGGTGGAACGCGATTTCCAGCGCGACGCAGGGCGCACCGAGGACTTCGTCGAAGGCGTGAATGCGTTCCGCGACAAGCGCGTTCCTGTTTTTACGGGGAAATAGCGGGCCCGACCTACCGTCAATCCGCCGCGATATTCTCGCCCAGAGGAATGGATTGAGGTAGGCTGGCTTATTGCACACCGTTCGCTACCACCCTCAGAGTCTGATTCGAAACTCTGAAAGTGTTATGGATCATAGCCTTGCGAGT
>CAXTOI010000381.1:0-4098 GCA_964245645.1 uncultured Novosphingobium sp.
CCTCCGGCCGGGTATGTGGCGGCGGAACTACCAGTTGCCGACATCTTTGGCCTCGCCGGTGCCGCCGGGCTGGCCATCGGAACCATAGGTAAACACATCGATCTCGCCATGATCGCCCGGCGCCTTGAACATGTAAGGCTTGCCCCAGGGATCGTTGAGCGCCGACGGATCGGCGAGGTAAGGGCCGTTCCAGGCCGGGTCGGTCGGGGGCGCCTTGATCAGTGCGCTCAGTCCTTCGTCGGCAGTCGGGTAACGACCGGCATCGAGCTTGAACAGTTCCATCGCGGCCTCGACGTTCCGGGCCTGGACATGCGCGGTCTGGCTGCGCGAGCTGCCCAGATAGCGGATCACCTGCGGCCCGATGATCGCCGCCAGCAGCCCGAGGATCGCCAGCACGACCAGCAGTTCCAGCAAGGTGAAGCCGGCTTCGGATCGCTTACCCGCATACTGCGCATCATGGATCGCGGAGAGGGGTTGGGGAGGGGAACCCACGCCAGTGTCGACGCGCCGCCTGTCGGCCTCGCTTACCCCCCAACCCCGCCCCGCCGGGGAGGGAAAAATGGGTTGGCGCCAGATAGATTTGGTACCGATCCCTATCATTGCGCAACCGCCAGATCGTTGAAGCCGAGAATCGCCGACATGATCGAGGCTATGATCGTGGCGACGATTGCGCCTAGCACGACAGTGATTGTCGGTGTGATAATCGCGACCAAGCGTTCCAACCGAGTGCGCACGTCACGATCCAGCACCACCGCCAGCCGCCCCAGCATCAGCGCCAGTTCCGAAGTCTCTTCGCCGGTGCGCACGAACGCCAGCGCCAGACGAGGCAGCACCTTCGCTTCGGCCAGCGGCCCGGCCAGGCCGCCGCCCTGGCGCAGGCCCTCGGCAACCTGGCCGACCGCGGCGGACATCACCGAATTCGAGATGGTGCGCTGCGCCAGCAGCAGCGCATGGGGCAGGGGCACTCCGCCATCGAGTAGCGCAGCCAGCGTTTGGGCAAAACGCGCGGTATCGATCCGCCGCAGCAATTCGCCGAGCAATGGCACGAACAGGATTCGGGCATCGATCGCCTGGCGCATCGCCGGCCGCGCCAGCGCTCCATACCGCTTGAAGCCGAACGCGATCAGCCCGATCAACCCCCACAAACCCTCTTCGCGCAGGAGGCGGCTGGCGGTGATCACTGCCAGCGTCGCGGTCGGCAACTGCACACGTGAGGCATCGAGCAGATGTTCGAACTGCGGCACCACATAAAGCAGCATCAGCCCGATCACCGCGATGGCGATGATCAGCAGGGCGATCGGATAAATCATCGCGGTGACGAGAATGCGCCGCAACTCGGCGGCTTGTTCCAGCATCTCCGACAAGCGCTCCAGCGCTTCGGCCAGTCGGCCGCCCGCCTCGCCCGCCTCGGCCATGGCGGCTTCGGCAGGCGAAAACAGCGCGGGATTTTCGAGCATGGCGCGTGACAGCGGGGCGCCTTCGCGCACCGCCGCCAGCAGCGCGCCCATGGCCTGCGCGGGTTTGGCATCCTCGATATTGCCGATCGCCAGCGCCAGCGCGCGGTCAAGCGGCAGGCCGGCGCCGAGCAGCACCGCCAGTTCGCCGACCAGCGCGCGCGAGATCGCTGTGGATCGCCTGGCGTATGGGCGTCCGCCCCGCGCCGGGCCCGCCTGGCCTGCAGGCACCACCCGCAATTCGACCGGCGCCGCGCCGGTGCGCCTGATCCGGGCAATGGCATCGCTGTCGTCGGCCGCTTCGATCTCGCCGCTGACCTGGCTGCCGTCGGGCCGAACCCCGCGGTAGCGAAAAGTGACGCCGGCGGCGGTGCGAAAGGCCGTGCTGCTCATTCGCCGCTGGCTACGCGCAGCACTTCCTCGACCGAGGTCAGCCCTTGTGCCACCTTGGCGAAGCCGTCGACCAGCAGGCTGCGGCTGCCCGCCGCCGCTGCGGCTTCCTCGATGGCGTGGATATCGGCGCGCTGGCCGATCAGCCGGGCCATGTCTTGATCCACCGCCAGGAACTCGAACACCGCTACCCGGCCGGCATAGCCGGTGTGCTGGCAGGAACGGCAGCCGATTGCGCGGTACCAGGTCTGCGCCAGATATTCGCCCGGCAATTCGAGTTCGGCACAGATGCGGGGATCGGACGGATAAGCTGCGCAGCAATGCGGACACAAGCGCCGCACCAGCCGCTGCGCCAGCACGCCGGCCAGCACCGATCCCAGCAGGAACGGCTCGGTCCCCATGTCGATCAGCCGCCCGATCGCGCCTGCCGCGGTATTGGTATGCAAAGTGGACAGGATCATATGCCCGGTCAGCGCCGCCTGCACCGCGATCTGCGCGGTTTCGGTGTCGCGGATTTCGCCGACCATGATCACGTCCGGGTCCTGGCGCAGGAACGAGCGCAGCGCCGAGGCAAAGGTAAAGCCGATCGCCGGCTGCACTTGTGCCTGCACCACGCCGGCCAGGCGGTATTCGATCGGGTCCTCCACCGTCAGCAGCTTGCGGTGGGCCTGGTTGATCGCGGTCAGCGCCGCATAAAGCGTGGTGGTCTTGCCGCTGCCGGTCGGACCGGTGACCAGCACGATGCCATGCGGACGGTGGATCACCGCAGCGAACTGCCGCGCAAGGCTTTCATCGAAGCCCAGCGTGTCGAAATCGAGCTGGAGATTGGCGCGATCCAGGATGCGCATCACCACGCTTTCGCCGTGGATCGAAGGCGCAGTGGCGACCCGCAAATCGATTTCATGCCCGCGCACCGCGATCCGCAGCCGGCCATCCTGGGGCAGGCGGCGCTCGGCAATGTCCAGCCCGGCGACGACCTTGATCCGTGCCACCACCGCGCTTTTCATCGCCGGCGGCAGCCGCGTCACTTCGCTGAGCATGCCGTCGACCCGGTAGCGGACAATCAGGCTGTCTTCGGTCGGTTCGAGATGAATGTCCGAGGCGAGTTGATCGACCGCGTCGGCCAGCACGCGATTGACCGCGCGGATAGCCGGGGCATCGCTGATCAAATCGCGCAGCCGGTCGATGTCGTCGGCATTCACCGGCCCCTCAAGCAGTTCCGGGTCGAGCAGTTCGGGCGCAGCGCCATCCCGGCACAGTCGCTCGATCACCGCGTCGATATCGCTGGCCCGTGCGAGCACCCGCTCCACCGGGCGTTCGAAGACGAAACGGAACGCCGATTCGATGAACGGGTCGAACGGATCGACCACCGCCACGGTCACCCGCTGGTGGTCATGGGCCAGCGGCACGGCGCGGATATCGCGCAGGAATTCGGGGGTGATCGCCCGATCGAGCGGCATCGGCTCGCGCAGCGCTTCGGGCCGGGCGAGCGCAATGTCGCTGGCGGCGGCGAGGCGATCGCAGAGCGCCTGTTCGCTTACCAGCCCGAGCCGGGTCACCACCGCCTCCAGCCGCTCGCCGCTCTCCTGCTGCACCAGCTGGGCGCGAGCCAATGCCTCACGGCTCAGCAGATCGCCGGCGGCCAGAACTTCGGCGATCGAATGCGCCCGGGGAACAAAAGCCTGCCGTCCGGCGGGCTGCTGTTGAGCGATCACTGCATCGGGAGATGCAATCGATTGTAGGTCATGGGCATGCGGCAGAAGTTGCGAAAGGACCAGATCGATCTGGTCCAGGTCGAGGGCGTCATGCGCGCGCGGCTCGGCCGGGACAGGAAATTTCTGCAAATTCACGTCGTCATCGCTCTATCGTTCGACCTTGGAAAATCTGCTGTACCACAATGCTGTTGCATTTGTTGGGAAATCTTAGGAGCTTAAGTCGCAAAATGTAACAAATGTTGGGGCAAGTGCCAGCCAGACCACAGCGCTGGCGGCCAAGGCTGTCCCCAATGCGATTGGCACGTTACCGCCCGCCGGTCGACCACGCAGTCGCAGCAGACCGGCCCAGGCGAGACCTGCACAAGCTGCGACGAGCACTACCCCCGGTAAAGCGGAAGCGCCGAGCCATGCGCCGATCGCCGCGAGCAATTTGGGATCGCCGCCGCCCAGCCCGTCGCGCCCGCGCAACCGGCGATAGCCGCGCCGCAACCCCTCCAGCGCGGCAAATCCCAGCACCGCGCCGGCGATGCGCGCTGGAG
>CAXTOI010000382.1:0-4093 GCA_964245645.1 uncultured Novosphingobium sp.
ACTCGCAAGGCTATGATCCATAACACTTTCAGAGTTTCGAATCAGACTCTTAGTGGGGAAACGGCTGTTTCCAGTGGCGGCCGAGCTGCACGGCCGATTTGGTCTGGTGTGCGCCAGCGCCGGCTTCGGTGCCGATCATCCGGTGTGGCGAGGGCCGCGCCGCTCAAACCACCGTGACGGGATCGAGTACAAAGGCGGTGCGCTCGGCTAGTGCGCCGATCGCAGCTAGGTACCGCTGATAGTGCGTCGTCGCCTGGTGCGCGGCGACTGCCTCGGCATCTCTGTAAAGTTCGTCGAGCACCAAGCGATCGGGGTCGAACTGATCACGCCAGAGATCGTAGCGCAGGTTGCCGGGCTCCGCCTTGCTCGGGGCGACCATGCTGTCGAGCAAGGTCAGTAGGGCGTCGAGCGTGCCGGAACGCGCGGTGAAGACCGCAACGACCTTGACATGGTTGGACGTTGCGATGCTCCTTGTGAGATCGGCTTTCGCGGCGGGGCACGTGCGCAGCGCCCCGCCGGTCATGCGCGTGTTCATGCCGTGACGAATGAGCGGTTCAGCGCCTCGACCAGCTTTTCGGCGACCAGATGATCCGACTGCGGGTTCTGGGCGGTGATCAGCTCACGGTCGACCACCGCATAAGGCGTGAAGTCGTCGGGCGTCGTGGACACCTCCCCACCCGCGAGCCGCAGCGCCTTGGGCATGTGGAAGTAGAGCTTGCCGCCGAGGAGGTTCGCCTCGGCCGCCGTCTCCTCGCTCGACGAAAAGACCGTCATCCGGTAGTCGGAATAGGTCCAGTCCTTGCCCAATTCAACCGCCTTGGCCTTATCGCCGGCGATCAGTGCGGCGCGGAACTCACGGGCGTTGCGGAGCGTGGCGAGCACGGCGATCGGGCCGTGGCACAGCAACGCGGTCGGCTTCGCCGCCTCGTGGAAGTGGCGCAGGATCACGCCAACATCGGCGTCCTGCATCAGGTCGACCGCCGGAGCGTGGCCGCCGGGCACGAACACACCGGCATAGCCGCCGAGCCCCTCATCGATCACCGAGCGCAGTGTGCGCACCTCGTTCATGGTGGGATCTTCGGCGAAGAAGCGCTTGGCAAGGTCATAGGCGGCTTCATCGCCACCGAAATGCTCCGCCGAATCCGAAGCCTCGTCAATGTGCGGCTTGGTGCCGTCCGGGGTGGCGAGCACGAGGTCGTAACCGGCGTTGATCAACGCCATCGCGGGTACGACAGTCTCGTTCAGGTACTGGCCGACCGTGGCGAAGCCGCCGCCCTGCAGTTCAATGCGTGTGGCATTCGAGCCGAGTATAAGCACTGTTCGATTGGTCATTGGAGCCTCCATGGCTGGTCGCCGCAACCCTGCGGACAGAAGCAAGATAGGACCTCAAGTCATATTCCAGAAGTTTATCTGCTAAATTGTAGATATATGGTACAGATTATAGCTCATGCGCTACGACCTCAATTTGCTGCCGATCTTCGTCGCCCTGATGGAAGAGCGCAGCGTCACGCGCGCGGCCGATCGGATGGGCATAACCCAGCCGGCCCTATCTAATGCACTCGCGCGGCTGCGCGTGATGATGAAGGATCAGTTGTTCATCCGCGAACGCTATGGCGTCCAGCCGACCCCGATTGCGCTGGAGCTCGCCCCCGTCATCGCCGAGGCGCTGGCGACGCTCGACGATGCGGTGCTCGGCCAGCAGCAGTTCGATCCCGCGCAGGCCGAGCGGGTGTTAACCATCGCACCCAACGGCTACGTCGAGTTCGTGCTGGTGCCCGCGATCGTCGCCAGGCTGGAAACGGCCGCACCCGGCATCAAGCTGCGCCTGACCCCCTATGGCAACGATCTGGGCGAGACCGGCGTCATCTCCGGGACGACCGCGCTGGTGCTCGGCCGCGTTGTCGATCCGCCCGACAATCTGGTCGTCCAGCACCTGATGGACGAGGGGCTATCGTGCGTCGTGCGGGCTGACCATCCCCAGATTGGCGATCGGATATCGCGGAAACTGTATGAGCGGCTCAAACACGTCAACATTGTACCGCCAGGCCGCATGCGTGCGGGTCTATACCAGGCGCTCGCGGAGCAAAGACTTAGACGAGAGGTCGCGATCTCAGTCACCAACTTCTTCGCCGTCGCGGAGATGGTTGCCGTCACCGATTATTGCGCAACACTGCCCAAACTGATCTGCCGACGGCTGGCGCACGACCCACGGCTGCGAGTCCTGCCCGCGCCAGTCGATCTGGGCACGTTTCCGGTCGAGATGGCCTGGCACATGCGCTACCGACATGATGCGGCGCATCGCTGGTTGAGAGCGCTGATCGTCAAGGTGACGGCGGAGGTCATGGCGGATTCAAGGAATGGCGGCTGGGAACCGGATTAGTGGGAGGACGCCATGAATTCGCTGCAATCATGGAATAGGGCGGTGACTACGCCAGGTCGAAAGCCAGCCACCGCCCTCCCAGCTTATGTTCAGACATTTTCAGAGGTGCTCAGGTCCAAGCCGCCGGCTTTTTGACGAACAGTGTCAGGGCGGAGTTGGTAATTCAGGCCGCTATGACCAAGCCACTGACGAAACGAACGCCGCATTACGCCAGCGTCCGAGCCGGAGCGCCCCCCCGACAATAGCAAAGCCGGCGATAAGCAGCGCCCAAGACGAATTCTCCGGGACAGCACTTGGCTCGCCCGACTGTGCGACAATTGTACCCGATATGGAATAGGACGGCCCAAAGTATTGTTGAACGGCGGAACTGCCAAAGCCGCTCGAAGCAAGCGTACCGCCATTGCGATCAAAACCCAGATAAAGGTTGTGGCCAGCATAATCTTCGGTGGCGAGATTATAGAAGGATTTTCCGGTATACAGGAAATATGTGAATTTGCTTGGATCTGTCGCGGTGAAAGCCGTGACGCCGCCAAACGCGCTTATTGCCAGATCGACAGCAGTGACGGCATTCGTCGTAGCATCGACATCAAACGATCCTGCGACGGTCCCGGACCCGTCAAATATTCCATCAACCGTATAATCGAGAAAGTTGTCTGCCTTGGCCGATGTTGCTGTACCGATTGCGGCAGTCGCAAGAACCGCCAAAGCAACTTTAAATATGCGTGGTTTTGTCACTTCTCTTCTCCAGCCCATATGGCGCTAATCGGACACGCACAACCGCCGAACTCAAGCTCGGTCCTGTCATGTAATGGATCGTTTTGCCTCCACTCCTACCATCGAGCTAACGGTCAGGCCAAAAATATCATATCCTTGCCAGCGTCTTGCTTGCACTCGATAGCAATGTTCAGTCTATGTAGAGGTCGAATGATGCGATGGTCAAAGTGGCATCGGACGTAGGACCGTCTTAGGACCGGAGGCCGGTTGGCAGTTGCCAGCAATGGCTCCGGCGGCCTCGCGATGGAGTGACCCGGCAATGCTCGCTGCATGAAAATTCTCGTTGTCGATGACCATTCGATTTTTCGCGACGGGCTGGCAAGGCTTCTTGACCAGCTCGGCGACGATATTCAAGTGCTGCAGGCAGGTGGTGTGCCGCCGGCCCTGGCCATGGTTGCGGATAGTGATGATCTCGACCTGGTTATTCTCGATCTGGCGATGCCCGGATCCGGCGGCCTCGCCGCGATCGCGCAAATTGGCCGCGTGCGGCTGGGTGTACCGGTCATCATTCTGTCGTCGTCGGAGGATGCCGGAGACGTTCGCGCCGCCTTCCGGCATGGCGCGCTGGGCTATGTGCCCAAGTCGGCAAATGGGCAGACTTTGCTAGCGGCGATCCGATTAGTGCTTGATGGCGAGCGCTATGTACCTACGCTGATGCTTGATGATCTGGGTGCCGAGGCAGAGGATGAAGCGGAAGAGCTGGATTCTGGCGTTCGCGCGCTTACGGAACGTCAGGTGGAGGTGCTAAAGCGCGTGGCGAGCGGCGCCACCAACAAGCGAATCGCGATCGAACTCGACTTGTCTGAAAAGACCGTCAAGGCCCACGTGTCGGCGATTTTCAGAACATTGCAGGCGGTCAACCGAACTCAGGCGGCCAAGGCCGGCCGCGATGCCGGGCTGATATAATACCAGATCTCGATGACCCTGACCCATGAGGGC
>CAXTOI010000383.1:0-2023 GCA_964245645.1 uncultured Novosphingobium sp.
CGCGCCTCGCGCCGATCCGCAAGGCGCTGGGGCGGCGCACGATCTTCAACATGACCGGGCCGCTGGCCAATCCGGCGGGGGTGACCGGGCAATTGGTCGGGGTCGCCACGCCCGCCCTGGTGCCGCTGTATGCCGAGGCGATGTGCCTGCTCGGCACGGCGCGCGCGATGATCGTGGCCGGCAACGAAGGGCTCGATGAATTGTCGATCAGCGGGCCCAGCACGATCGCGACGATCGGTTTCGCTGTTGCCGCCGCTGTCACCCCCGACGACGCGGGCTTGCCGCGTTACCCGCTTGCCGCGCTGCGGGGTGGCGACGCCTTGTTCAACGCAGCGGCATTGCACAGCTTGCTGATGGGCGAAGCCGGCGCCTATCGCGACGCGGTGCTGCTGAACGCCGCCGCCGCGCTGATCGTCGCCGGCGAGGTTTCCGATTGGCGCCACGGCGTCGAGGAAGCGGCGGAAGCGATCGACAAGGGACTGGCCAAGGCGCTGCTCGATTGCTGGATCGCCACGGTAAAGTGATTTTGCCGATGTCATTGTTATGAGCGCTAACCTTCCCGTCATCCCAATTCGTTCGCATAAGCGTTACAATCGCCACATCTCGTCGCCGCGGGCTTGACCAGGGGCAAGGCTGTTCTTCCAATAGGTTGTGATATTCTATCACATAAGCCTTCGGCTCTTTACTGCCGCTGTGTTACCTCGTTAAAGCATTTCGATGACCGACAAGCTGACCGAGATTTGCGCGACCAAGCGTGTGGAAGTCGCCGCGCGCAAGAAGCTCGCCTCGCTTGACGAACTGGACGCCCGCGCAGCCGCACAATCGACGCCGCGCGGCTTCCAGCGGGCGCTAGCGGCCACATCCGGCGTTTCCCTGATCGCGGAAATCAAGAAAGCATCGCCGTCCAAGGGCTTGATGCGCGCCGATTTCAGCCCGGCAAACCATGCTCGCGCTTATGCCGCGGCAGGCGCTGCGTGCCTGTCGGTGCTCACCGATGCACCCTATTTCCAGGGCCACGAGAATTACCTGATCGCCGCGAGAGCCGCCTGCGCTTTGCCGGTGCTGCGCAAGGATTTCATGATCGATCCCTGGCAGGTGGCCGAGGCGCGTGCGATCGGTGCCGATGCGATCCTGATCATCGTCGCCGCGCTCGAAGACGCGCAGATGGCCGAGATCGAGGCCGCGGCGCTGGAACGCGGCATGGACGTGCTGATCGAAGTCCATGACGAAGGGGAAATGGCGCGCGCGGCGCGGCTGCGATCGCGGTTGATCGGCATAAACAATCGCGATCTCAAGCGCTTCGTCACCGATCTTGCCAATACCGAACGCCTGGCGCCGCTTGCCCCGGCGGGTGCCTGGCTGGTCAGCGAAAGCGGCATCGACAGCCATGCCGACCTGCTGCGGCTTCAGCGATCGGGCATCGACAGCTTCCTGGTCGGGGAAAGCCTGATGCGGCAGGCCGATGTCGCGGCAGCCACGCGGACACTGCTGCATGGCTGAATTGACGCACCTCGACGAGCATGGCCATGCCCGCATGGTCGATGTCGGCGCCAAAATGCCGACCGCACGCATGGCGATCGCCAGCGGCCGCATCGCCATGAGCGCGCCGGCGCTGGCGGCGATCCGCCACGGCGATGTGCCCAAGGGCGACGTGCTGGCCACGGCGCGCATCGCGGGGATCATGGCGGCGAAACGCACCGCCGAGCTGATTCCGCTGTGCCATCCGCTCGGTCTGGATGCGGTGACTATCGACTTCGCGTGGGAGGATGGCGCGATCCGCGCGACTGCCACAACATCGCTGACCGCAAAGACCGGCGCCGAAATGGAGGCCATGACCGCGGCTTGCGTCGCACTTTTGACGATCTACGATATGGCCAAGGCGATCGACAAGGCAATGGTGATCGGCGAAGTGCGCCTGCTCGAAAAGCGCGGCGGTAAATCGGGCGACTGGTCGGCCGGCTGATATGGCAGCGCTGTTGTCCCTGGCGGAGGCGCAATCGCGCTTGCTGGCGCTGGCCAGGCC
>CAXTOI010000383.1:2033-4082 GCA_964245645.1 uncultured Novosphingobium sp.
GACGATCGGCTGCCCGCCCGTCGCGCTATCGCGCAGGCCGCTGCCCATCGAACAGTTAGGCATCGCCGACACGCAGGATCGATATCTGACCGAGCCCCTGCGCGCCTTGCGCACGCAGCCGGCGGCCGATCTTTCGGCCATGGATGGCTATGCGGTGAGCGGGGATGATCTGGCCGGGCCATGGCGCGTGATCGGCGAGAGCGCTGCCGGGCATCCTTTTGCCGGCCGCGTGCCGCCCGGCGGCGCGGTACGGATATCGACCGGCGCCCTGCTGCCGGATCACGCCGGCACGGTCGTGATGCAGGAAAATTGCACACGAAGCGGCGATCACCTGGTTTTCGCTGGAGACAAGCCGAACCGCGCAGGCCAGCACATCCGCCGCAAGGGCATGGATTTCAACCAGGGCCAGGATCTGCTGCCCGGCGGCGCCCGGATCGGTCCGGCACAGATCGCGCTGGCCATCACGGCCGGTTATCGACAATTGGCGGTATGCCGCCTGCCGCGGGTTACCATCATCGACAGCGGCGATGAACTGTCGCCGCCCGGCGCGACCTGCCCGCCGCATCGTATCCCGGCCAGCAATGGTCCGATGCTGGCCGCGCTGGTGCGGGCGGTGCCGTGCCGGATCACGCGGCTGGGGCCGGTCGCCGATCACCTGCCCGCGCTGCTCGCCGTGCTGGATGCGGCAAAGGACGCCGATGTCATCGTTACCAGCGGTGGGGCTTCGGTGGGCGATCATGATCTGATCGGCCCCGCGCTACGCACGTGGGGAGCAACGATCGAGTTCTGGAAGGTGGCGATCAAGCCGGGCAAGCCGCTGCTGATCGCCCGGCGCGGCGAGCAGATCGTGCTGGGCCTGCCCGGCAATCCGGCGTCCAGCCTGGTGACCGCCTATCTGTTCCTGTTGCCGCTGCTGCGCGCTTTGCTGGGCGCGGGCCAGTGTCTGCCACTGCCGATTACCGCGCGGCTGACGACGCCGCTGGGCGCCACCGGCGAGCGGCGCGAATTTCTGCGCGCGCGCTGGGATGGCAGCACCGTCGCGACGGGGGCAAGCCACGACAGCGGTGCGCTGGCCTCGCTTGCGGCGTGCAATGTGTTGATTGACCGACTGCCCTACAGTCCCGCCGCAGCTGCCGGTGAAGATGTTCCGATGTATTGTATCGAAGGCGCTGTAATCGCTTGACGAGTACACGATGGTTGCTTACTTGTTCCGCATTCGTTCGATTATCGTGGAACATCGAGGAGCAATGCCATCATGCTGACCCGCAAACAGCACGAGCTGATCCGCTTCATCCAGCTGCGTCTGGAGGACAGCGGAGTGTCGCCCTCGTTCGAGGAAATGAAGGACGCGCTTGACCTGAAGTCGAAGTCGGGGGTGCACCGGCTGATCTCGGCATTGGAAGAACGCGGCTTCATCCGCCGCCTGCCGAACCGCGCCCGCGCGCTTGAAGTGCTGCGCCAGCCCGAAGACGTGACCCGGCCGGTGATCAATGCTGCTGCGAAAGCGCCGGTCATTGCGCTGGCCCAGCGCCCGGCGGCGGTCAAACCGGCGCCGACCCCGGCCAACGACGTCATCGAAATCCCGATGCACGGCCGCATCGCCGCCGGCGCGCCGATTGAAGCGATGGAAGGGCATGCGATGTTGCCGGTTCCGGCCGCGCTGCTGGGTCCCGGCGAGCATTACGCGCTGGAAGTATCGGGCGATTCGATGGTCGAGGCGGGCATCCTCGATGGTGACTTCGCCTTGATCCGCCGCACCGATACGGCGCGCGATGGCGAAATCGTCGTGGCGCTGATCCACGGCGAAGAGGCGACGCTCAAATATCTCCGGCATGAAAACGGCATGGTCCGGCTGGACCCGGCCAACGCGGCTTACGATCCGCAGTTTTACCGGTCCAGCGAAGTGAAGGTCCAGGGTAAGCTGGCGGGGTTGCTGCGGCGCTACCATTGAGGACAGGCACGCGCGGAGCGTCCTGCATTAAATCCGGTTCACTTAAATCCTCCCCCTTTGGGGGAGGTGGCAGCCCGCAGGGCTGACGGAGGGGGCGG
>CAXTOI010000384.1:0-4076 GCA_964245645.1 uncultured Novosphingobium sp.
GGACAAGACCCTGAGCCTATCCCGCCAACGCCGTTTTCAATCTGCCGCCCCCTGCGACCCGGTGATCCAACTCGACACCGACCACTCTCCGTTTCTATCGAAGCCGACCGAACTAGCCGAAGCCATGCTCCAAATCGCCGCAGCTTTCCCAGAAAAACGGTAATGCGCGAAAATCCTCTCGGGCATGGGCGCCAGATCCGACGCCGCCTTGGGCCTAAAGCATGCCATCGGAGGAAATGTCCCTGACCCTGGGCCGCAAATCGCTGTAATGGGAACGTACTTCACTAATCACGCCCTTCCATCACGCCTCATCCGCCAATCGTATCGCCGAAACCATCCACCGCGCGCCCGGCGGATAGAAATTGCGATACGTCGCCCGCGCATGCCCCGCCGGCGTCGCCCATGATCCGCCCCGCAACACCTGCTGGTTGATCATGAACCTGCCATGATATTCGCCCGCCGCGCCGGCCTCCGCCTGGAACCCGGGATAAGCGCCATACGCCGAACTGGTCCACTGCCAGCCGACGCCAAACGGCTGCGCAAACCGCCGCGCGGCCACTTCCCATTCGGCCTCGGTCGGCAGCCGCGCGCCGGCCCAGCGTGCAAAGGCATCGGCTTCGTAATAGCTGACATGCATCACCGCCTCGTCGACGTCGATCGGTCGCTGTCCGGCGGGCGAAAACGTCGTCCAGCCGTCATCGCCGCGCTGCCAGTAAAGCGGCGCGGTCCAGCCTTCGGCGTTCACCGTCGCCCAGCCGTCCGACAGCCACAATTCGGGTCGCCGATAGCCGCCATCGGCGATGAACGCCTGATAGGCCCCGGCGCTGACCAGCCGGTCGGCAATCCGATAATCCTCCAGCCAGACACGGTGCGCCGGCTTCTCGTTGTCGCAGGCAAACCCGTCACCCTCGTGCCCAATGCGGAACAGCCCGGCAGCGACAGTATGCCAGCGCAGGTTCGGCGCAGCGCGCGGCGGCGCCCGCCACTCCGGATCGAAGGCCGGCGCCATGGGATTGCGCGAAAAGGCATGCAGGATATCGATCCGCATCAGTTCCTGATGCTGCTGCTCGCGATGCAACCCCAACTCGATCAAATCGCGGCACGCGTCCGGATCTGCCGCCAGCAACCGCGCCATCGCGGCATCGACGTGGCGGCGGTAAGCCATGATCTCGCCCCGCCCCGGGCGCGACAGCATGCCGCGCTCGCCGCGCGGATAACGCTCGCCGACAGCGGCGTGGCAGGAATTGAACAGCGCCGCAAAACCCGGATCGAAGCAGGCATAGCCCGGCAAGTGCGGCATCAGCACCAAAGTTTCGAAAAACCAGCTGCTATGCGCCAGATGCCATTTCAGCGGGCTGGCGTCGGGCATGGACTGCAGCAGGCAATCTTCATCGCTCAGCGTCGCAGTGATCGCCTCGCTCGCCGCGCGAACCTGGCCATAACGGCTCGCCAGCGAGGCGTCAGGCACCTGCGTCGGGCCGGTAACGAAGCTTGCCGCGCGATCTACTCTCATGGTTCCAACCGGCCTTGCTCGGCAGCCCACACATGCCCCGAAACATCTGGAGGCTGGCAAGCCGGGGCATGATCATTGCCGACATGCCAGTTCCCAATGGCAACGGCGGTCCGAAAAACCGGCCCACGCTGCGCCTTTACAACCCGCCAGCCGGCATTTCATTTCAATGCCCGCATCATAGTGCAATCGCCGAAGGGAAGGGATTGAAATGCGTCCGATTTGGCGCATAGCATCGGGCCGATGCGCTTTGAATCCGACAATGCCGCCCAGGTCCATCCCGCAGCGATGCGCGCGATCGTCGAGGCGGCGGATGCGCGGGGCGGTTACGATGGCGATGCCTGGAGCGCCGCTTTGGGGCCGGCCTTTTCGCGGCTGTTCGAGCGCGACGTCGCCGTGCTATGGGCGGCGACCGGCACCGCCGCCAACGCATTGGCACTCGGTGCGCTGTGCCCGTCCTATGGCGGCATCGTGGCGCACGAGGAAAGCCACATCTTCGCCGATGAATGCGGCGCTGCCGGGTTTTTCACCGGCGGGGCCACGATCCTGCCGCTGCCGGGCCACGGCAACAAGCTGCTCGCCGCAGACGTGCGCGCCGCGCTGGCCCGCCGCGATGCCGATCAGCACACCTTGCCGGCGCGTTGCCTGTCAATCACTAACGCCACCGAATGCGGCCTGGTCTATTCGCGCGAGGAGATCGCCGCGCTGGGTGCGGTATGCAGCGAATCCGGCTTGCGGTTCCACCTCGATGGCGCCCGCTTCGCCAATGCCGTGGCGTTTACCCGCAATTCCCCGGCCGATCTGAGCTGGCGCGCGGGGGTGGACCTGCTGTCCTTCGGCTTTTCCAAGAACGGCGCGCTGATGGGCGAAGCGCTGGTGATCTTCGATCCCGCGCTGGCGCAGGAACTGCGCTTCCGCCGCAAGCGCGCGGGGCATCTTCCGGCGCGCGGCCGAGTGATCGCCGCCCAGTTGCTCGCGCTGGCCGAAGGCGATTTGTGGCTGGCCAATGCCCGCGCCGCAAACGCCGCGGCGCAGCGCCTTGCCGAGGCGGCGGGTGCCCGGCTGGTCTATCCGGTCGAGGCCAACGAGGTGTTCCTGCGGTTGCGCCCCACCGAGGCGCAAGCCCTGCGCGACCAGGGCTTTGCCTTCTACGACTGGGATGTGACCGGCGAGGACGGCGAGTATCGTCTCGTCGCCGGTTGGCACCATACCGTCGCCGATGTCGCCCCGCTGGTCGCTGCGCTGAGCGCCTTGCCTTGAGCATGCCGACCGCATCCGGGCCTGCCCTGCAGCTGATCGACGTGAAAAAAGCCTATGGTGCGGTCGCCGCCATCGACGATGTCAGCCTCGGCATCACCGCGGGCAGCTTCGTCGCGCTGGTCGGCCCCTCAGGTTCGGGCAAGTCGACCCTGCTCAAGACGATCAACCGGTTGGTAAAGCCCGACAGCGGCTCCATCGTGATCGCCGGGGGGCGCACCGATGCGCAGCCGGATCATGTGCTGCGCCGCCGGATCGGCTATGTCTTCCAGAATACCGGGCTGTTCCCGCATATCAGCGTGGGCGACAATATCGGCATCGGGCTGAAATTGCGCGGGGTGCAAAATCGCGCCGCGCGCATCCATGAAATGCTGGTGCTGGTCGGTCTCGATCCGGCGGTGGCGACGCGGATGCCCGACGAGATGTCGGGCGGCCAGCGCCAGCGCGTTGGCGTCGCCCGCGCGCTCGCGCCCGCCGCCGGCCTGCGGCTGATGGACGAGCCGTTCGGTGCGCTCGACCCGGTGACCCGCGACACGCTGGGCCGCGAGACCCGCGACCTGCATGACCGGCTGGGGCTGACCACGATCATGGTCACGCATGACATGGCCGAGGCGCTGCTGCTGGCGGACCGCGTGGTAGTGATGGCGCGCGGGCGGATCGTCGGCGATGCGGCGCCGGCCGAACTGCTCGCCGGGGCAGGTGGGGCCGAAGCGCAGGCCATGGTCGCCGTGCCGCGCGATCAGGCCGAGCGCCTGACGCGACTGCATGGAGCACCGCCGGCATGAACGCGTTCGCCACGACGCTGGCCACGCTTGGCACGCCTTTGGCGGCGCATGTCGTGCTGGCGGCGGCCGCGCTGGCGCTGGGCCTGGCGATCGCGCTGCCGCTGATCGTCTGGTCGCATGCCAACGCCGCGGTCGGCCGCATCGCCCTGGCCGCTGCCAGCCTGATCCAGACCATTCCGTCGCTGGCATTGCTGGCGCTGTTCTATCCGCTGCTGTTGTGGCTGTCGGCGATGGTGGGCGGCGGGATTCCGGCGCTGGGCTTCCTGCCGTCGCTGCTGGCGCTGGCGTTGTATGCGGTGCTGCCGATCCTGCGCAACGGCGTGACCGGCCTGGCGGGGCTTGACCCGGCGCTGCGCGAGGCTGCCGATGGCCTGGGCATGACCACGGCGCAGAAGCTGTGGTGGGTCGAAGCGCCGCTGGTCGCGCCGATCGTCATGGCCGGCGTGCGCACGGCGGCGGTGTGGACGATCGGTGCGGCAACGCTGTCGACCCCCGTCGGCCAGCCCAGCCTGGGCGCTCCGATC
>CAXTOI010000385.1:0-4075 GCA_964245645.1 uncultured Novosphingobium sp.
GTTTCCGGGTAGCGTACTGGGGTTGGAATTCGCCGCCATCTTCGTGATCTTCACTAGCCAGGCCTGGAACATGGCCTTCAGCTTCTACCAGGCGCTGACGTCGATCCCGCGCGACCTCAACGAAGCGGCGACCAATTTCCAGCTCTCGCCATGGCAGCGCTTCTGGCGGCTTGAAGTGCCGATCGGCATGCCGGGGCTGGTATGGAATGCAATGATGTCGATGTCGGGCGGCTGGTTCTTCGTGGTGGTGTCGGAAGCGATTACCGTTGGCACCCATACCATCGCCTTGCCCGGCATCGGCTCCTACGTGGCCACCGCGCTGGACGCACGCGATCTGGGCGCGGTGACCTGGGCAATCCTGGCGATGGCGCTGGTGATCCTGGCTTACGACCAGCTGCTGTTCCGCCCGCTGGTCGCCTGGGCCGACAAGTTCAAGTTCGAGCAGACCGCCAGCGAAGCCACCGAAGATCCCTGGGCGCTCAAACTCGTTCAGCGCACTCGGCTGATGCAGGCGACGCTGCTGCCTGTGGCGATCGGCCTGGGCTATATCGCCCGGCTGCGGCTGGGCAAGCCGCGCGCGCAGGCGCCGGTCAAGCTGCCGCGGTCGCTCGATATCGTCTTCGATGTCGCGTGGTATGCGCTGATCGCGCTGGGGCTGGGCTGGTGCTTGTGGCGCATGTTCGGCTTCATGGCGCAGACGTTGCATGGCGGCGATGTGCTGGAGGCGCTCGAACTGGGGTTGTTCACTTTCCTGCGGGTGATCGTGCTGATCATCCTGGCCTCGATCATATGGGTGCCGATCGGTGTGTGGATCGGTTTGCGCCCGGCCTTGTCGCGCCGCGTGCAAAGCTTCGTACAATTTGCCGCCGCGTTTCCGGCCAATCTGCTGTTTCCGATCGCGGTGGTACTGATCGTGCGGGTCAACGGCAATGCCGACATCTGGCTCAGCCCGCTGATGATCCTGGGCACGCAATGGTACATCCTGTTCAACGTCATCGCCGGCGCCAGCGTGTTTCCCGGCGATCTGCGCGAGGCGAGCGCCAATTTCGGCATCAGGGGCTGGCGCTGGTGGCGCAAGGTGATGCTGCCAGGCATCTTTCCCTATTATGTCACCGGCGCGATCACGGCGAGCGGCGGCTCGTGGAACGCCAGCATCGTCGCCGAGGTGGTTACCTGGGGGCCGACCCGGCTGCGTGCGCACGGCCTGGGTGCCTATATCTTCGATGCGACACAGCGCGGCGATTACCAGCGGGTGGTGCTGGGAATCGCCGTGATGTCGGGTTTCGTCATCGCCACCAACCGCATCCTGTGGCGCCCGCTGTACGAATATGCTGGCCGCCGGTTACGCTTCGATTAGGACCTGAACCATGGCCACCCTTGCTCCCGAACCGCTGCTGCGCCTGCGCGACATCACCCAGGCCTATCGCAAAGGCGGCACCTCAGACTTGCTGGTGCTCGACGGGATCAACATGAACCTGTGGGAGAACCAGATCGTCGGCCTGCTCGGGCGTTCGGGCAGCGGCAAGTCGACGATCCTGCGGATCGTCTCGGGGCTGATCGCGCCAAGCTCGGGCAATGTTCATTTTCGCGACAATATCGTCTCCGGCCCGGTGCCCGGCGTGGCCATGGTATTCCAGACTTTCGCGCTGTTTCCCTGGCTGACCGTGCTGCAGAATGTGGAACTGGGGCTGGAAGCACTGGGCATTGTCGCCGACGAACGCCGCCAGCGCGCGCTGACAGCGATCGATCTCATCGGCCTCGATGGCTTCGAAAGCGCCTATCCCAAGGAATTGTCGGGCGGGATGCGCCAGCGCGTCGGCCTCGCCCGCGCGCTGGTCGTCCATCCCGATGTGCTGCTGATGGATGAGCCCTTCTCGGCGCTCGATGTGCTGACCGCCGAAACGCTCCGCACCGATCTCATCGACTTGTGGATCGAAGGCCGTTTGCCGATCAAATCGGCGCTGATGGTCACGCATAACATCGAGGAAGCGGTGCTGATGTGCGACCGCGTGATCGTGCTGTCGTCCAATCCCGGCCGCATCGCGCTGGAAATCGAGATCGGCCTGTCGCATCCGCGCAACCGGCTCGATCCCGGTTTCCGCAAATATGTCGGCGAAATCTACGCGCTGATGACCAAGCGCCAGGACCCGCATTCACCGACCATCGAGGGCATTCCGGGCACCGGCATCGGCATGGTGCTGCCCAGCGTTTCGACCAATGAAATGGCCGGGCTGCTCGAAGCGCTGGCCTCGCCGGGGGCGCCCGCCCGGGTCGAATTGTCGGACATTGCCCGTGCCCTGCAACTCGAAGTCGACGAGTTGTTCCCGATCGCCGAAATCTTGCAACTGTTGCGCTTCGCCGAGATGGAAGCCGGCTGCATCCGGGTCACGGACGGCGGCCGCCACTTCGCCGAAGCCGACACCGACCAGCGCAAGCGCCTGTTTGCGGAACGGCTGGAACTGCACGTGCCGCTGATCCGCCTGATCCGCCGCGTCCTCGACGAACGCCCCAATCACGTAGCTCCGCTGGCGCGGTTCCGCGGCGAACTGGAAGACTACATGTCGGAGCAATACGCCGAAGATACGCTGCGCGCGGTGATCAACTGGGGCCGCTATGCCGAAATATTGGCCTATGACGAGGAGACCGAGCGGCTGAGCCTGGAAGATCCTTCGTAATCTCGCGGCAAGTCGCGATCGAGGGTCATAGACCGGAATCCGGTCATTATCCTATTCAGCGTAAAGCGTAGGCCAGTCGACATCGGCTCCTTTGGCCGCTGAATACTCTGCCGCCCTGGCATGAACCCGTTGCAATATCCGGTCCATGCTGTCGAACGGGTGGAGCGAATTCGTGAACGAGCGGGGGACCATGAACGCGCTGCTCAGGACCAGAGCACAATAGACATCGGCATCGCAGGGCTCTTCCAACGCCAGCTCGGCATAAGCGTCGGCGATCTGCGCCACCAGACGGTCCCATTGCGGGTAGCGCTCGCGGATTTCGCCGTCGGCGATAGAGCGATCGATCCACGAGGCGATCACTTCCGGATTGCTCCTGAAGCAGTCGGACATGTTGTCGATGCCGACCCAGCGCGACACGCTGCCATCGGCACTCGGCGCTTGCTCGCGAGACTTCTGCCCTGCAGCAGACATCAGCGACTCGCGGGTATCGAAATGATAATAGATCGTGGACCGATTGATTCCAGTCACGCGCGCCAGTGCCGACACGGAAACGCCATCAGCACCCGATTCCAAAATCAGCTCGGCGGCCTTTTCGATCAGCAATTGATGCGTATCTTCGTAGTTCCGGTTGCGTTGCTTCGGTACGGCCCCATTCATAGCGTTCATGTTCATTCCAGCCATTCCAGGTTGAGGAAGGCTCGTCATACCCGCGCCTCGCATTCGGTTCTGTGTTTAATTGCACAGGTATACGTTGACTAGCAAATTCTGGATCTCAAACCTCAGTATTTATACCTAATTTGCTACAAAATTGTGCTAAAAACCGACGAATCGAGCTTCGGCGGCGCATTTCAATCCAGACTTTCAGGTCCGAACGCCAAAGGGAGGAGTCGCGATAACGGCATGCCGGGCACTTCGTTCCCGTTGGCGCAATAAACCATTGGATCGGTCCCGCCCAGCCGGGCGAGCTCCCACAGCACTTGCCGGCAGCGGCCGCAGGGGCTGAGCATCGGCCCGGCGCCGCTCACCACCGCCACCGCCAGCAGGCCGCCGCCGCGCGGCCCGGGCGGCATGCGAGCCCTCGTCGATCCGCGCATTGCGCTGTCGTTCAAGCCCGACTCCGTCGTGCCCTGTCCCGAAACCGCCTTGGCGAGCCGCGCCGACCTGATCATTGCCATCGGCGGCGACGGCACGCTGCTGTACGCGGCCAGTCTGGTCGCCACACACTCGGTGCCGCTGCTCGGCATCAACCGCGGCCGGCTGGGCTTTCTGACCGATGTCAGCCCCAATTCGATGCTCGAGGACATCGATACCGTATTGGATGGCCGCTACACCGAGGATCGCCGCTCGCTGCTCGCGGCGCGCCTGGAAAAAGCCGGCGCAGCGCCCATTCGGGCGCTGGC
>CAXTOI010000386.1:0-4053 GCA_964245645.1 uncultured Novosphingobium sp.
CGTCGCGCGCGCGGCAGCGGCGGCTGAAACGCTCGGCCGGTCGGCATCGCCGCTTCGCTTCGTCGCCAGCGACGAGCCCGCCGGTGTGCGCCCGCTCTGGCACGTTCCGGGGCGCGGCAAGGCCTTTGTCGATTTCCAGCACGATGTCACCGACCAGGATATTGCCCTTTCGGCGCGCGAGGGCTTCGTCTCGATCGAACATCTCAAGCGCTATACGACGCTTGGCATGGGGACCGACCAGGGGCGGACCAGCCAGCTCAACGGCCATGCGCTGCTTGCCGCCGCGACGGCCAGGTCGATCGCCGAGACCGGCACGATCCTGTCGCGCGCGCCGTACCAGCCGGTCGCGATCGGCGTGCTCGCCGGCCATCATCGCGAGGAAAATTTCAGGCCCGAGCGCCGCACCGCCAGCCACGACTGGGCAATCGAACGCGGCGCCGGCTTCGTCGATGCCGGCCAGTGGAAGCGCGCGCAATGGTTCGCGCGCCCCGGCGAGGACTGGCAGGAGACCGTCAACCGCGAGGTCACCGCGACCCGCCGCGGTGCCGGTATCTGCGATGTCTCGACCCTGGGCAAGATCGACGTGCACGGGCCCGATGCCGCCGCCCTGCTCGACCGGCTGTATATCAACATGTTCTCGACCCTGCCCGTCGGCCGGGCCCGCTATGGCGTGATGCTGCGCGAGGACGGCTTCGTGATGGACGACGGCACCACCACGCGCCTTGCCGAGGACAGCTTCTTCGTCACCACCACCACGCTTAACGCCGCGCGCGTGATGCAGCATATCGATTATGCCCGGCAGGTGCTGTGGCCCGAACTCGATGTGCAGGCGACTTCGGTTACCGAGCATTGGGCGACCTACGCCGTGGCGGGCCCGCGCTCGCGCGCATTGCTCCAGCAGGCGCTGACCGGCATCGACTTGTCCAACGCGGCATTTCCCTTCATGGCCGCCGCCAAATTCCGCTGGAACGGCCAGCCGGCGCGCGTCTACCGCCTCTCCTTCTCGGGCGAGCTGGCTTATGAGGTCAGCGTGCCGGCCGTGCATGGCGACGCGTTCTTGCGCCATCTGTTCGAAGTCGGCCAAGCCTTTGATATCGTTCCTTACGGTACCGAGGCGCTGGGCGTGATGCGGATCGAGAAGGGACATCCAGCCGGAAACGAACTCAACGGCACGACGACCGCCGCCGACCTAGGCATGGGCCGGATGATGTCGAAAAATAAAGATTATATCGGCCGCATCATGGCCGCGCGTCCGGGCCTTGCCGATCCGCTTCGCCCGGCGCTGATCGGCCTGAAGCCGGCCGATTCGGCGCAGAAGATCCGCGCCGGCGCGCATCTTCTCGCGCGCGGCGCACCGCAGACTGCCGCGCATGATCAGGGCCATGTCACCTCGGCGGCGTGGTCGCCGACGCTGGGCCACGCGATCGCCCTGGCGCTGCTGATCGACGGCCCCAATCGTCACGGCGAGCATGTCGTCGTCCACGATCCGGTGCGTGGCGCCGATATCGAGGCGGAGGTCTGCCATCCCGTATTCTTCGACCCTGAGGGAGTGCGCGTCCGTGCCTGACAGCCTCGCTATCGAACCGCGCGAGCGGCTGGGCATCGCCAGCGTGATGGCACGCCGGGGGATCGCCCATGCCGCGATCGGCACGATTCTGGCTGCCGAAATGCCCGATCGCCCGCGCGCGACATTCGCTGAAGGGCGCACGGTCGTCGGCACCGGCCCGGGCACATGGCTGGTGATCGAAGAGGATGCCGCCCCGGATTTTGCCGAGACGATCCAACAGGCGCTGGCCGGCTTTGCCGCAGTGTCGGACCAATCGAGCGGCTATGCCGTGCAGCGATTGTCCGGCCCTGCGGCGCGTACCCTGCTGCGGCGCGGCGCGGCGATCGATTTCGACCCTGCGGCGTTCGGTCCGGGATCGGCGGCGACGACCGTCATCGCCCATATCGGCGTCATCCTGTGGCAGGTCGACGACCAGCCAAGCTACGATGTCGCAACGTTTCGCAGCTATGCGCACAGCTTCCGCCACTGGGTCCACGCGACCGCCGCTGCGCTGTAAGCACCCCCGCTTCGAGGTTCCGATGTCCATCGCTTATCTGCTCGTCCTGTCCTGCCCCAACCAGCCCGGCATCGTCGCGCGCGTCACTGCCGAGATGTTCCGACACGGTGGCGACATCAAGGAGGCGCACCAGTTCGACGATGTCGAAACCGGCCGCTTTTTCATGCGTATCGTCGCGAGCCTGCCATCGGTCGATCAGGCAGCTGCGTTTCGCGAGGGCTTCACGGCGATCGCGGATGACTTATCGCTCGACTGGTCGTTCCGTCCCAGCGGCGAGCGGCGCAAGGTGCTTATCCTGGCATCCAGATTCGATCATTGCCTGGTCGATCTGCTGTATCGCGAGCGTATCGGCGAGCTGCGCATGGATGTGGTCGGCATCGTCTCCAACCACCCGCGCGACACCTATGCCGGCACCGACTTCGGCACGATCCCGTTCCATCATCTTCCTGTCAGGAAGGAAACCAGATCGGCGCAGGAGGCGCAGATCAAGCGGATCGTCACGCAGAGCGGCGCAGAACTGGTGGTGCTTGCGCGCTACATGCAAATCCTGTCGGACGACATGGCTGGCTTTTTGTCGGGCCGCTGCATCAATATCCACCACAGCTTCCTGCCCGGCTTCAAGGGCGCGAAGCCCTATCACCAGGCCCATGCGCGCGGCGTCAAGCTGATCGGCGCGACGGCGCACTACGTCACCGCCGATCTCGACGAAGGCCCGATCATCGAGCAGGATGTCGAGCGGATCAGCCATCACGACAGCCCCGACGATCTCGTCCGCAAAGGTCGCGATATCGAGCGCCGCGTGCTCGCCCGCGCGGTCGCCTTCCATCTCGCCGGTCGCGCGCTGGCCAACGGCCACAAGACCGTCATTTTCAGGGACTGATCGCGTGGCGGTGCTCATCGACGGCACGCGCATCGCCGCCGCCGTCCGTGCCCGGGTGGCCGAGACGGCCGTTCGGCTCGCCGCTGACGGCGTCGTCCCCGGGCTCGCGGTCGTGCTGGTCGGCGAGGATCCGGCCAGCACGATCTACGTCCGCTCGAAGATCCGTCGCACGCTCGCCGCCGGGCTTGCCTCATTCGAGCATCGCCTGCCTGCCACCATCACGCAGCACGAATTGCTCGGTCTTGTCCGGACGCTCAATGCCGACGAGCGCATCGACGGCATCCTGATCCAGCTGCCGTTGCCCGAACATATCGATTCGGACCGCCTGCTAGACGCGATCGATCCGGCCAAGGATGTCGACGGTTTCCACCCGGTCAACGTCGGACGGTTATCGACCGGCACCGGCGGCCTCGTCCCCTGCACGCCGCTCGGCTGCATGCTGCTGCTCGACACGGTGGTTGGCGGCTATCGCGGATTGAAGGCGGTGGTGATCGGCAAGTCCAATATCGTCGGCAAGCCGGTGGCGATGCTGTTGCTCGAGCGCGAATGCACCGTCACCGTCGCCCACATCGCCACGCGCAATTTGCCCGAGATCGTGCGCGGCGCCGACATCCTCGTGGCTGCAGCCGGATCGCCGGAGCTGGTGCGGGGGGACTGGATCAAGCCGGGTGCGATCGTGATCGATGTTGGGATCAACCGTATCGCCGATGGCAACGGCCATGCGGCCATCGTCGGCGATGTCGCCTTTGCCGAAATGGACCATGCGGGCGCGATCACCCCCGTGCCCGGGGGCGTCGGACCCATGACGATTGCCTGCCTGCTCGACAATACCGTGCGCGCAGCATGCCGCCGGCGAAGGCTAATATCCCTGTCCGGTTGATCGGAAGAAAAGGATAGTAGAAGACTTGGGGGCTTTTTGCCCCCAAACCCACCGACATTTTTGGATCGCTGAATTGCTTGACTACATCTTGGCGGCGCGACACGGATAGATTGCATCCCATCATCGTTAAGCTCTGCCACGCAGCGGCTATAAAAGCTTGCGGCGCCAGGAGCTGGTAACCGCTTTGCAATACCAATGGCCGGGGGTTTGGGGGCCCTTGGCCCCCAAGT
>CAXTOI010000387.1:0-4050 GCA_964245645.1 uncultured Novosphingobium sp.
ATTGTGTGCCGTTGCTGCCTCTGTTCGGATATCCGGGCCGATGCTATTCAATATGCCGCTGGCCGCGCCTGCGGGCTGGTTGTAGTGAGCGCCGCATGTTTATAGATGCGCGTTCAGTGCCGACCGGGACCACCGTCGAAACCGATGTGTGCATCATGGGCGGGGGCGCGGCAGGAATTACGCTGGCGCGCGAGTTCATAGACTGCGGCTTGCGCGCAGTCCTGCTGGAAAGCGGCGGTTACGAATCGGAGCAGGCCACCCAGAATCTTTACACCGGCAGCAATATCGGGCGGCCCTATGACATGTTTCCCATTTCGCGGTTTCGCTACTTAGGCGGCACCACGAACCGCTGGGGTGGCGCCTGGTGCGACTTGCCGAGCCCGCTCGATTTCGAGACGCGGGACGGGGTTCCTTATTCCGGCTGGCCTTTTGCGCTGTCCACGCTCGAGCCGTGGTACCGGCGCGCCCATCCGGTCCTCAGGCTTGGGCCATATGGTTATTCGCTGGCTGATTGGGGAATAGCACCAGCCGATATTCCAGCGCCGTTTTACGGACCGCATTTTGTCTGCCGGGTGCTTCAGCAAGCCCCGAGCAATAAATTCGGCACTGAATACCGCTCGACGCTGCGCCGCGCGCGAAACCTGACCGTCTATCTGCATGCCAATGCGCTACGCCTGCATGGCGACGGGACTGGCGGATCCGTGCGCCAGGCGAGTGTGGGCGTCCTGCCGGACGGGCGTTTTACCGTCCGGGCGCGCATATTCATCCTTGCCGCCGGCGGGATCGAGAATGCGCGTCTGCTTCTGCTGTCGCAAGACGAGGGCGCCGCCGGGCTGGGCAATAGCCACGATCTCGTGGGGCGATTCTTCATGCTCCATCTCGAATACTCCGGCGGTACGATCATCCGGAACGACACCAAAGCCGATCTGGACTTCCAAACCGGCGAAAACGGGGCGAAATTCAAACGGTTGGGCGCCACCCGGCGTTTCGTATCCTATATCAGCCTCGCGGACGAAACCAAGCGGCAATCCAACATGCCGGCGGTGCGCCTGCGCTTCTCATATCCCAGGGCCGCCGAGATAGATGTGCTGCGCAGGCTTGCTTTTCGAACCGGCCCTCGCGCCGACTTCCTGAAGAATCTGGGCACGGTCATCAGAAATCTGCCCCGCCTCGCTTCATATGTCGTCCGCCGGATGCGCTATGGTCGAAACAAGCCACCGGCCGATCTGGCGGCCATCCCCTTGAAATGTACGGCGGAGCAGTTCCCCAACCGGGAAAGCCGGATCAGCCTTGGGGACGATCTCGACGTGTTCGGCTTGCGCAAGGTCGTTGTCGATTGGCAACTGACCGCAGAAGATCAAGCCGGCATCGTTGCGGCTGACCGGCTGTTGGCTGCGGACCTCGAGCGAAGCGGCTTTGGCCAACTCCGATCAGCTGATTTCGATCTCGGCGGCTGGCCGGAGGATCTGCGCGGGGATCAGCATCACATGGGGACTACCCGGATGCACCGAGACCCGAAGCTGGGTGTCGTCGATGAAAATTGCCGCGTTCACGGAACCGATAACCTTTATGTGGCTGGCTGTTCCGTGTTTCCCACGGGCGGAACGTTCAATCCGACGCTGACCATACTTGCACTTGCCCTGCGCCTGGCCGATCATATCAAGCAACAGCTTTGAGGCATGGAATCCGTTCAGGGCAGTTATGATCTATTCCCATCTGACTTTTGCTTGCAAGTGCAGCGGGCGTGACGTTACGGACGCACGATCAAACACGCCTATACCGGGAATGACAGGTAATCATGCGCTGGGCTATAATGGCGCCATTCTTCATCGACCAAGGCGATGCCCTTGCTCGACCATGGGTATGGATCGACGACTTCGATCACTCCGGTCGTCACGAATACGTCAAAATCCCGATTACCGGCAACGGTGAGCGCAAAAGCTGGCATGTACGCAAGCGGCGCTCAACGCCTTTTTCAATCTGGATGCGGTATTGGAAATCGTCGGGCCGGGGGTTACAATCCGATAGCGACGGGCTGATTACGGTGTTTCCGCAAGTCGCGGTTACGGCCGCCGTTCATAAGGCGCTATCGCTGACCCGGCGCAAGAAACCGCTGCTGGCCTGGTGCTTCAATATCGGCAAGCGGCCTCGCTGGCCCGGATCGCTAATTGCCGGTTTCTTCCTGCGGTATGTCGATCATTTCGTGGTTCATTCGCGCGAGGAAATCGAGACGCTTCATCGCTGGTTCGGCATTCCCCGACACAAGATAACCTTCGCCCCGCTGCAGCGCGCGCCCATTCCCCTGACGGACCCTGAAGACGTCACTGACCCATTCGTGCTGGCCATGGGATCTGCCAACCGCGATTATGCTACACTGATCGAGGCGATAAGGGGATTGCCGCTCCGGCTGGTGCTGGTCGCCTCGCCGCGTAGTCTGGTCGGGCTGGACATTCCGGATAACGTCACAGTCACCAATGGGTTGACGACGCAGCAGTGCCGGGAATTGGCGCAGCAAGCCAGGGTAAATATCGTTCCGCTGGCGGATGTGGACACGGCTTCCGGGCAAGTGACGATCGTGGAAGCCTTGCGCATGGGTCGGCCGTTGATCGCAACCCAGGGCGTTGGCTCCGTGGACTACATCGTCGATGGCGAGAATGCGGTGCTGGTTGCGGCCAGGGATATACCGGCACTGCGCCAGGCCATCATCTCGCTGTGGAGCGACCCTGCCTTGCGCGGCAGGCTGTCGCGCAACGCCTTGGCCTATGCCGAGGAAAATCTATCGGATGAAATAGCCGCAGGTAATTTGCGCGAGCAATTGAACAAGCTCGAGGACCTTGGAGCCATTACCGGCTCCGCCCGAACCCGATAACATACCGGAGCGGGTCGCCGCCCCCATCCGGGGCCTCGCGCTCGTCGCCCCGTCAGCGGCGCACGAACCACATGCGCTGGATTTCCTTCTCGCCGTCGAGCAACTGATGCTTGAGCGCACCGGCGACGTGAAGAAACACCAGCGCATACAATGCGTCTGCGCCCAGCCCGTGCGCGGCACCAAACAGATGATGGATGCGATCTTTGGTCGCGGGGTCGAGATGGACGATAAACGCCAGCCGCGGCCATTCGAACAGGCCGAACCAGGCCATCGGGTGCGTGGGCGCATCCTTCCAGGCGGAATCCATGATCCAGCCACTTAACGGCATGCCGAACATGATCAGGTACAGCAGGCCATGCACGGCGTGCGACAGAATTTTCTCCCAGCGGTGATAATCCGCCGGCAGCGGCGGCGGGCGGTGAGTAGCGCGCCACAGCACCCGCATCAGCACGAGACCCAGCACGGTGATGCCGATCGATTTATGCATGTCGATCGCCGGGCGCACGTCGGCATCGGGCAAGCGACCCCACGTCCATGCCAGCACGACATTGGTGATGATGAGGGCGGCAATCAGCCAGTGCAACACCACCGCCACCGCAGAATAACGTGCATTAACCATTATCACTCCTATGAGAATAATTCATCGGGCACGCGGCTGATCGACGAGGATCGGCGCGCTTACCATAATCCGACGTTCATTTCAGATCGACCATAGCCCCGCAATGAATATGATGCTTCATGCTTTCGAAGTACAGTCGCCGCGGCTCTCACCCCGGCGGGTGCCGCTGGCCAGCCGGTTGATCGGATTGGTCGCCCCTCTGCTGTTTCTGGCGCTCACGGCTCAGGCGTTTTTTCGCACAGGCGTGGCCGGGTGGGCGGTTGGAGTCGTGTATATTCTCTACGACACCGCGCTGCTGGTGTTTACCGCCCGCGCCATCTGGCCGCTGCGGCATCCGGCCCCGGTGCGAAGTGCCATTACGCCGGAACAGAACAGGCCAAGCCTCGCGGTGATCATCGCGGCGCATAATGAAGCGCCGGTGCTCGGCATCACCATCGACACGCTTGCCGGGCAGAGCGATCCCCCCGATCTGATCCTGCTGACCGATGACGGGTCCAGCGATGACAGCGCCGCCGTGCTGAGGCAGCTTTATGGCCTCAAGCCGCCTGGCCCCGGCGAGATC
>CAXTOI010000388.1:0-4041 GCA_964245645.1 uncultured Novosphingobium sp.
TTCACCGCCTGCGCCATGTCGAACGGCGCAAACGCTGCGCGCGGATCATATTGGGCCAGCGCGGGACAGGCCGCAAACGCCAGCCCGGCCACAAACCACCAGCGAACGATGCCGCGCCACATCATCGATCCCATCACGACGGCTCGTTCTCGATGGCATGCATGTCGCTGTCGGACAGCCCGAAATGGTGCCCGACTTCATGCACGATGACATGTGTCACCATCTCCTGCAGCGTGACCTTCCGCTGCTCCCGGGCGCGCACCAACGGCCGGCGAAATAGCGAGATGACGCTGGGCAGCTCGCCCGATGCCCAGATCGATTGCTGCGTGAGCGGGCGGCCATGATACAGTCCGATCAGCTCCCAGGGATCGGCCAGGCCCACCGCCTGCAACATCGCGGGATCGGCAAAATCCTGGACGCGAAACACCACATCGACCAGATGATCGCGAAATTCGGGCGGCAAAAGCTCTACCGCGGCATGCGCCAGGCGCTCGATCGTGGCGGCATCGGGTTCGGACTGTGAGTGCAGATCTTCGCTCATGGCCCGAATATGGGAAGTCTGCCGGAAATTGGAATGGAAATTTGTCGATGCTGACCGCTTACGATCCGGCGGGCGCCTCCTACATGGGGCGAACCAGACCTATCGAGGAGCGCAATCCATGAACCCGACCGGCAACACCATCCTGATTACCGGCGGCGGCTCGGGCATCGGCGAAGCGCTGGCGCATCGGCTTCACGACCAGGGCAATATTGTGATCGTCGCCGGGCGCCGGCAAGCGGCGCTGGACAGCGCCAGCGCCGGCCGGCCGAACATGCACACGCTGGTGCTCGACATCGACAGCGCCGAGGCCATTGCCGATTTCGCCAGCCGGCTGATCGCCGCGTATCCCGCGGTCAATGTGCTGGTCAACAACGCCGGCATCATGCGCTCCGAAAAGCTGGACCGCGCCCGCGACCTGAGCGACGCCGAAGCCACCATCACCACCAACCTGCTCGGCCCGATCCGCCTGATTAACGCGCTGGTCGAGCATCTTTCCGCGCAGCCGGGCGCGGCGATCGTCAATCTGACGTCGGGCCTGGCCTTCGTCCCGCTGCTCACCGCGCCGACTTACAGCGCCACCAAGGCGGCGATCCATTCCTACACCGCGGCGCTGCGCGAGGTGCTCAAAGGCAAGGTGGAAGTGATCGAACTGGCGCCCCCGGGGGTGCAGACCGGCCTGACCCCAGGCCAGGCAACCCGCCCCGGTTATCTGCCGCTGGCCGATTTCGCCGACCAGATCATGAGCCTGTGGACGCAGGTGCCGACGCCCCAGGAGCTGCTGGTCGAACACGTCAAACCGCTTCGCTTCGCCGAAGCCGAAGGCCGCTTCGATCAAACGCTGGTCCAGTTCAACGAAGTGGCGGCAAGAGCCCGCGCGGCGCAGGGATAGCTATCCTATTAACTCCTTCTACCCTGAGCTTGTCGAAGGGCTGCCTTTCTTCCTCTCGAGTCTAAAAAAACAGCCCATCGGCAAGTCACCCATCCGCCCCAGCGTCAACACCCGCCAAATGCCCGATCATCCCCCGTCGCAATAGCGGTGTATAATCCGCAAAGCAGCTGGCCGCTCCATCCAGCCTCTTGCCCGCATCATCCAGACCGCGCAATTCCAGCGCCGCCGCGCAGCCCGGCATCGCCGCAAACGCCGCGCATTCCGCCGCCGCCATCGGCCCGCCCTGCCTGGCCAAAGTATGCCGCGAAGCAGCGGACAAAAGCGCGGCATAGTCGGGCCGCGTCGCCACCAGGTAGCGCTTGGCCGCAACATGCTGACGGATCGGCTCCGCCACTCTCACGCCAAACAACGGCTCGACAAGATCGGCAGACAGACGCTCATGCGCGCCTTCCCCCATGCCCCAGCCGATGTCGTGCAGCAGCGCGGCGATCACCGTAGCCTCGCTCAGCCCGCGTTCGACCGCGAGTTCCGCGCATTGCAGCATGTGGTCGCGAATGCTTATCTCTTCGCCGTATGCCTCGGCCATCGCTGCGCTCTCGAATAAATCGGAGAGCGCGGCGAGTTCGCTCGTGACGCGATCATCCCTATGCCGAGTCATGCCGGCCGCGCCGTCGCCGAAGCGAAATGCCGCCGGAAAAACACCGCCGCCAGCGCCAGCAGCGCCAGCCCGAGCACGCAGGTCACCAGCCCGGCATCGATCAGGAAATGTGTCCAGGCGAGATGCAGCCCGCCGAAGTTCTTGATCACCAGCAGCGCCACCGACCCGGCATAGCCGCTCGAATCGGCGACATAGATCAGAAATGCGGCATTGCTGACCTCGCCGGTGACTGCCACCAGCCGGTCGAACAACAGCCCGTTGAACGGCGTGTAAGCCAGGTACAACCCGCCCCCGATCGCCACCATCCACGCGATCGGCCCGAGCAGATGCGCCGAAGACGCGAGAGACGCCAAACCGGTGATCCCCAGCCCGAGCCCGACCAGCCCGAAATTGGCGGCCAGCGCCCGGCCATTGTCGCGCACCAGCGCCAGCGAGGCCAGCGCCGCCAGCACTACCAGCCCCACCGGCAGTTCGGTCCAGGCGAAGATGTCGGCATCCCCGCCCAATCCCTGTTCGACCCAGATATCGGCGGCAAAATTATCGCGGAAATCGCGCAAGGCGGTCAGCATCACATAAATCGCGATCAGCGCGATCAGCCCCGGCCCGATCCGCCACAGCAGGCGTTTGCGCGCCGCCCCATCCATTGGCGCACGCTTGACCCGCGCCGCCACATCGCCGGCATCGGGCGGCGGCAGCACGGCGAGCCCGGCCAGGCACAGCGCCAGCAGGGGCGTGAAAATCAGCCCGGTCACCGCCGGCATCCAGAACTGGCTGACGCCATGCAGCAACACCGAGGCGCCGACCGCCTTGACCACCCCCGACGACAGAATGAAGCTGGCGCACAGCATCGCCCCGATCAGTTCGGACTGGCGCCGCCCTTCGACAAAGCTGAACACCATGCCCCACACCATACCGAGCGCCAGCCCATCGAGAAACAGGCAGGCAATGTTCCACGGCGCCGGGATCAGCGCAAAGCCGCAGAGCGCGGCTTCGGCCACGCCGATCTGGATCAGGATTCCCAGGATACGGCGGCTAGCGGGCAGTTCGGACACCACCTTGACGCCGATCAGCTTGGCCAGCGCGTAACCGACCACCTGCGCGATCACCAAGGCGATCTTGTAGTCGATGCCGACGCCGAACCCTACCGGCGCCTGATGCGCGAAGCTTGCCACCGAGAACGGCTTGCGAAACGCATACATCGCGAAATACGTGCCGAAGCAACACAGCCCGGCGTAAAGCGCGAACACCGAGGAAGGCGCGCGTTCCAGCCAGCCCTGCACGCCTTTGCCCGAGGGCAGGGCAACGGCGGTCGGCGATGTGCTCACGCCTGCGCGATCCTTCGGGCGATTTCCTGGACGACCGGCATCAATTCCGAAACATCCTCGATGACGAAATCGGCGCCCGCCGCCTTCAGTCGCGCCTCGGCCCGCGCCAGCGCGATCTCGCGCTCGGCCTTGCCCAGCGCGGTATAGCTCGCCAGATCGAGCCCGACCTCGTTGCCCGATCCGGCCAGCCCCACCGTCCAGCACCCGGCATTGCGCCCTTCGGCAATCCCTACCGGCGCGTCGTCCACTTTGATGCAGGCACTTGCCGGCCACACATCCAGCGCCATCATCGCCGCCCAGCTCATGAACGGCGCGGGCCGGCCGCTGCGCGTCTCGCCCGCACACATGATGACCTCGGGCGCATAACCCTGCGCCGCCGCCGCCGGTTCGATCCCGCGCATCATTTCGCGGGTATAGCCAGTGCCCGACCCGATCCGCACTCCAAGCTGGCGCAGCGTGTCCACCGTCGCGGCCGCGCCCGGGATCAGCACCGCGGCCCGCGTCGCTGCCGCCTCGATCGCCGGCTCCAGCTTCGCATAGAGCGCCGCCACATCCTCCTCCCCCGGCGCGCCCCCCATGGCGTCCAGCCCGCGCGCCGCCACCCCCGGCTCGGCCAGCATCCGGGGGG
>CAXTOI010000389.1:0-4020 GCA_964245645.1 uncultured Novosphingobium sp.
GTCCCCCGCCGGGGGGGGGGGGGGGGGGGGGGGGGGGCCCCGCAAGGCCGTAGGCCGCGCGTCGACGTCAGCGTTGATATACCTCCCAACAGGCAGGGAGCCATGGATCGCAACCCATAATCTGATATTATATCAAGGCACAATATCGAACCCGTTCAGGAGGCCGCTGCACGAATTTGCGAGCGCAAGGTCGCCAGATGTTCAACCGCCCGATCAAGCTGAGCATCAGGCTTGGCAAAGCACAACCGCAGATAATTTCGCGGCGGGGATGCGGCCTCGTACAGCGCCGAGATCGGAATGCTCGCAACGCCTGCCTGACGTATTGCCCTTTCGGCAAAGTCCGTATCGTCCAGCCTTATCCCGGAAGCAGCCAGATCGATGCACAGGAACCACGTCGCCGCGTTGGCTTCGACGATATAGCCCGCCGCCGTCAAACCGTCAGCAAGCCTTGCGCGAGATCTTGCCCATTGCGAATGCTGCGCCGCAAATAGCTGATCGGAATAGCTCAATCCTTCGGCAGCGGCCCATTGCAGCGCAGGCGGGGTGGTGAAGGTCAGGAACTGATGCGCGCGGGCCAGCAGTGCAGCCAGGCCCGCCTCGGCGATCATCCAGCCGACTTTCCAACCGGTCAGGCCGAACAGCTTGCCTGCCGATCCGATCTTGACGGTGCGCTCCGCCATGCCCGACTGGCGCATCAGCGAGGCATGCGGCAGGCCGTCGAAGCGCACGCCCTCCCAGACTTCATCGCAGATCGCGATCAGGTCACGCTCGATGCAGATCGCGGCGAGCATCGCCAGGTCGGCCGGCGATGCGACCGTACCAAGCGGGTTCAGCGGATCGTTGAGCACGATCCCGCGCGTGCGCGAGGTGAGCGCGGTCCGGATAGCCGCCTCCGGCAGTTGCCATGCCGGTGGCCGCAGCGGCACGAACACCGGCACCGCGCCGCAGCGGCGCACCATCGGCGCATAGGCGTCATAGGCTGGCGCAAACAGGATCACCTCGTCGCCAGGCTGGAACAACGCCAGCGCCGCCGCTGCGATCGCCTCCGTCGCGCCCGAGGTGACGATGATTTGCGCCGCGGTCAGTGCCAGCCCTTGCCGCTCGTAGAATTCTGCCACCGCCTCACGCAACGCGGGAATGCCGCTCGATGGCGGATATTGGTTCGACTTGTCACGCAATGCCCGCGCCGCAGCCTCCTGCAAGCGCATAGTCAGCGCATTCTCCGCGGCATAGGCATCATCGGGAAAGCCCTGTCCCAGATTGATCGCGCCCAGTTCGCGCGCCAGACCCGACATATGTTCGAAGATCGTCGTGCCCATCTGGGCATAGACCGGATGGCCGAGGGTCAAGTGAACTCCTGAAGAAAATCAGTTGTCAGATGATGCTGATCTAGGAGACGCGAACCACAGCGCGCAACAGCCAGAATGTATCGAGATTTGGCTCAGGCCGGAGCGAGAAATGCTGATTTCGAGAACCGAAGCGGAGCGGCCTAAATGGCCGTGAGCACCGGAAGCGCAAAAAGCGGCGTTTCGCAGCCCGGCCTGGGGCAAATCAGTACAGCGTGGAGCGGGTAGGAGGAATCGAACCAACATAACCAACCTGGAAGGATGGTGCTTTACCACTAAGCTATACCCGCGCTGCAGCGTCTGACCCTGCTGCAATCGTTTGCCACCAGAAACGACGCCAGGTCAATCTCTTTGGCGTATATTCTGCGCTTCATGCCGGCGCGGCTTGCCGAACGCATTGGGCCTAGCCGCAAAGTCGTTAAAAATTGTTCTTCGCTTCGCGCAGCGCGGCAAAGGTCGCGACTGCGTCGCCGCCGCCCCACCGCGCCTGCATGGCCGCATCGTCGGCGCGCAGAAATGGATTTGTCGCCAGTTCGCGGCCCAGACCGAACGGCACCGTAGCCTGCCGGCGCGCACGTTTCTCGGTTATTTCGCGGCCATATGCGGCCAGTTCGGCATTCTGCGGGTCGGCATACAGCGCGAATTTGGCGTTTCCCTCGGTATATTCATGCGCGCAGAACAGCGTGGTCTGCGGCGGCAGGGCCTTCAGCCGCGAGAGGCTCGACCAGAATTGCGGCGCGGTTCCCTCGAACATGCGACCGCAACCCAGCGCGAACAGCGAATCGCCGACAAAGGCGATTTCGGCTGCGGGCAGATAATAGGCAATGTGGCCTAGCGTATGGCCGCCGACATCGATGACATCGACGCCATAAGCGCCCAGCCTGATCGCGTCACCGCCCGCCACGACCCGGTCGACGCCGGCGATCCTGGTGGCTTCAACCAGGGGCGCGGTGATCTTGCATGCCGTCGCCCGCTTGATCGCCTCATTGCCGCCCCCGTGATCGGGGTGCCAGTGCGTGTTCCAGATCTGGGTGATCTGCCAGTCTTTGGCGGCGGCGGCGGCGAGATATGCCTCGGCATCGGGGGTATCGACGCAAGCCGTTTCGCCGCTGACCGGATCGTGCAGCAGGAAGCCGTAATTATCCGACAAGCAGGGGAACTGGTGGACTTCAAGGGACACGGGAAATCTCCGAAAGATAGCAATGCTGACGCGGCGAACATTTACCCGCCCGTGCTGAGCTTGTCGAAGCACTGTCCTTCTTGTTGGCGAGGTCGAAAAGAAAGGCAGCTCTTCGACAAGCTCGGGACGGACGGGGCGGGAGAGGGCGCCGCGGACTATAACGCCTGTCCATCCAACAGCAAAGCCCGCCCGCTCCGGTGAGCGGACGGGCTTCGATTTAGCGCGGCTTGAAGGTTACGAGCGGTTCTTCAGTGCGGCGCCCAGGATGTCGCCCAGTGAAGCGCCGGCATCCGACGAGCCATACTGCTCCACGGCTTCCTTTTCCTCGTGCAGCTGGCGGGCCTTGATCGAGAAGTTGGGCTTTTTCGAACGATCGAAACCGATGACCATGGCGTCCAGCTTCTGGCCGACCTGAAAACGGTCCGAACGCTGCTCGTCACGGTCACGGCCCAGATCGCCGCGCTTGATGAAGCCGGTGAAGCCATCTTCGCCGGCCTGCACTTCGAGGCCACCTTCGCGGACTTCCAGCACGGTCACGGTGACGACTTCATTGCGATGCAGCGAGCTTGTGGCCGAAGCAGCCGGGCTGCCGGCAGCAGCCGGAGCACCCTTTTCGAGCTGCTTCATGCCCAGGCTGATGCGTTCCTTGTCGGTGTCGACATCGAGCACGACGGCCGAAACCTGCTCACCCTTGCGATGCAGCGCCAGCGCGTCTTCGCCCGAGATGCCCCAGGCGATGTCGGACATATGGACCATGCCGTCGACGTCGCCATCCAGCCCGATGAACAGGCCGAACTCGGTGGCGTTCTTGACTTCGCCATCGACGGTCGAGCCCACCGGGTGCTTGTCGGCAAAGGCTTCCCAGGGATTCTGCACCGCCTGCTTGAGGCCGAGGCTGATGCGGCGCTTGTCCGAATCGACCTCCAGCACCAGCACATCGACTTCCTGGCTGGTCGAGACGATCTTGCCGGGGTGAACGTTCTTCTTGGTCCACGACATTTCCGAGACATGGACCAGGCCCTCGATGCCCGCTTCCAGCTCGACGAAGGCGCCGTATTCGGTGATGTTGGTGACCACGCCGTGCAGCTTCGCGCCGACCGGATACTTGGCGGCGACGCCATCCCAGGGATCGCTTTCCAGCTGCTTCATGCCCAGGCTGATGCGCTGGGTATCCTGGTTGATGCGGACGATCTGCACCCGCACCTCGTCACTGATGTTGATGACTTCGCTGGGGTGGTTGACGCGCTTGTAGCTCATGTCGGTGACGTGGAGCAGGCCGTCGATGCCGCCCAAATCGACGAAGGCGCCGTAATCGGTGATGTTCTTGACCGTGCCAACGATGATCTGACCCTCGGTCAGGTTCTGGATCAGGCCGGTGCGCTGTTCGGCACGGGTTTCTTCGAGGACGGCGCGGCGCGACACGACGATATTGCCGCGGCGGCGATCCATCTTGAGGATCTGGAAGGGCTGCGGCACGTCCATCAGCGGGGTGAC
>CAXTOI010000390.1:0-4016 GCA_964245645.1 uncultured Novosphingobium sp.
GAAAGCAAGCGACGTAGCATGTCGCCGCTATAGCATCCGGCGCCACGAAGCCCGCACGGACATTGCACAAGGATCGAGGTTGTATTTTGCGGGTTGTGCCGACGCGGACAGCATGACGTAACCAAGCGTTATTCCTTGGTCTGCGTCAATCCATGTGGAAAAAACGGTGCCCAGTCGATGCAATGCCGTCCGCGGCCTTGTGGGATGCACGTGTCCCATGCTTAATGCCTCGAATAATGGATATAGCCTGCCCAGCCTGTTCTACTCGTTATGTGGTTCCTGACAGCTCGATTGGCGTAAATGGGCGCGTCGTTCGCTGCGCCAAATGCCGGCACAGCTGGTTTCAAAACGGCCCCGAAGCCGCCGATGGCCCGGCAGAAGCGCCTGCTGCGCCTGCCGCTGAAATAGAAGAGCAGCCCACCGCGACGCCCGTCGACGATGATGCCCCCCCGCCCACAATCGGTAAAATGGCATCCGGCGCTTATCGCCCAGGCGCTTACGAAGATGCCACGAAGGTACCGGATTTTTCCGAGACGCCATCCAGCTTTGCCCACGAGCCGCCTTTCCGCCCCCGTCGCAACCCGGCAATTTACTGGATCCTCGCGTTTGCCTTGTTTGCGGTAGTGGCGATCGGCGCTATTGCCGCCATGGCCAATTTCGGCGTGCCCGATTGGCTGCCGCTACCACATGGCGCCTTTGCCGATACGCAGCCCGACCTGCGGCTAAGCTTTCCCCAGAGCCAGCAGGAATGGCGGCCATTGCCGGATGGCAACAGTTTCTTCAACGTCAGCGGATCGATCACAAACGCAGGCAGCGAGCGTCGCGCAGTACCGACGCTGGAAATCGTGCTGCACGATGCACATCATGCCGTGGTCTACCGCCTGGAGACAGCCTCGCCGAAACCAAGCCTGGCTCCGGGTGAAAGTGAAACCGTCAACCAGGCAATCATCGACGCCCCCAAATCGGCACGTACCGCCGCCATGGTCTGGAAAGCGCGCTGACTGCCATAGCAAAGTCGCGCACTCGCGGCTTGCAGGGCCGAACCCCCTTTGCTAAGGGCCCGCTCCTACCCCGGGGGGCGGAGTTTTCTGTCCCGATGATTTAGCGGTCGTGGCGGAACTGGTAGACGCGCAACGTTGAGGTCGTTGTGGGCGAAAGCCCGTGGAAGTTCGAGTCTTCTCGGCCGCACCAAACAGTCAAGTTATTGATATGGTTTCATATCATTGCAGGGCAAGGCGGATTTAACGCCGAGTCTCCGGGCTTTGCCAGGGCGCGTGGAACACCACAGCCGGCGAACTTGTCTCCGGCTTTTAACAACGCGGCGCAGGTATCGCGCAGTCTCGACTTGCGACAAACTGGCCCCAGTTGCGTTGCTGCCATGATGCGCATCGCCGGTCGCGATTGAAGGCATGCGCTCTGCCAAGACCATCCACGATCACTGGCTGTCCGGCAGCTCATCAAGATCAACGGTGGCTTCGAAACCTGCGCCAAGGCTACGGGTTTATCTTCAACTACGAGAACCGGTCAGCAACGGCAATCGCAGCCAATCCGCCCGTTGTCATGCTCCCGTCGCGAGCAGGATTACAGCGACGGCTACTTCCGCGCCGTATTCCCAAAGCCGTGCGGCTGCTGCGCGAAACGTCTGTATTGATGATTGTCGGTTACCGCCTTCCGGAAGACGATGCGCTGATGCGCTTCATCGTCCATCAGTTTGCCGAGGAGCCGGAAGATGGCCGTGAGAAGATCATCTTCTACGTCGACATGTCGAATACGGCGACCAGCAAGATCACATGCCCCATCTTACAACCTGGCTGGTAATTGTTTAACCCGAGCGCCGATCAAGAAATTACCCATTTGATGAGTTCAGTCCGTGGGGACTTGGCGTGACCGCACAGCCTGATAACATCATCAACCAGACGCCGACGGAGCCTGCCATGAAGCTACTCGCCCTTGCCACTGCTTTGGCGCTCACTGCCGTAACCTCACCCAACGCTGCGACCGCTGATCCGGTGCCGCTGATTCCGCGCGAATTGTTGTTCGGTAATCCAGTAAAGGCCGGCGCGCAGCTCAGCCATGACGGCAAGTGGCTGAGTTGGCTCGCTCCGGTCGACGGCGTGCTCAACATCTGGGTCGCACCTGCCGACAATCCGGCGAACGCCAAAGCGATCACCGCGGACAAACAGCGGCCTGTGCGCGAATACTTCTGGTCGCCAGACAGCAAGTCGGTGCTCTATGTCCAGGACAAGGGTGGCGACGAGAATTTCCTGCTTTACGCGGTCGATCCGGTCAGCGGTGCCGAGCGCAGTCTTACCCCATTCACCAAAACCCGGGTCGAGGTGGTCGGCACCTCGAACGTGATCCGCGATCGCATCCTGATCGGACTGAACAACCGTGACCCTCGGTTTCACGATATTTACAGCCTTGATCTTGCTAGCGGCAAGCTCACCGAGGTGATGCAGAACGATGGCGGTTACTCGGGTGTCACGGCCGATAACAATCTCGTTTTGCGCATCGCCAGCCGATCCAATTCCGCAGGCGGCGCCGATTACTTCAAGATAGATGGTGGAATCAAGGTTGAAGACAAGCCGTTCGCCAGCACCACGCTCGAGGATGCGCTGACAACCGCAATCGCCGGCTTCACCAATGACGGCAAGACACTGTACTGGCTCGACAGCCGCAGCCGTGACACGGCCGCGTTGATTGCCCAGGACATCGCCACCGGCGCCACCAATATCGTCGCACAAGATCCTCGTGCAGACATCGGCGGCGTCCTTGCCAACCCGGCGACGGGTGTGGTCGATGGCTACTCGGTCGAATACCTCAATACCGAGACCATCGGGCTCGATCCCGCAGTGGCCGCGTCGCTCAAGCTTCTCAAGGCCAAATTGCCTGGCGAAAGCTCCGTAACCTCGCGCACGGATGCCGACGACAAATGGATCGTTGTCAATGATCCGGTCACGGCACCTGGCAAGACCTGGCTCCTCGACCGCAGGTCGGGACGGCTCAGCGAGTTGTTTACCACCCGCCCCCAGCTTGTCGGCGCGCGGCTGGCGGGGATGTATCCGCGCGAGATCAAGGCGCGAGACGGACTGACGATGGTCTCGTACCTCACACTGCCGTTCGGCAGCGATCCCGACGGCGACGGCGTACCGATTCATCCGGTGCCGCTCGTGCTGTTCGTGCATGGCGGACCCTGGGCGCGCGATAGCTTCGGCACCAACCGCTACCACCAATGGCTCGCCGATCGCGGCTACGCAGTGCTATCGGTCAACTATCGCGGTTCGACCGGCTTCGGAAAGAAATTCATTGCGGCGGGCAACCTCGAGTGGGGCAAGAAGATGCAAACCGACCTCGATGACGCGGTCGCCTGGGCCATCGCCAGCAAGATCACCACGGCCGACAAGGTCGCGATCATGGGCGGCTCGTACGGCGGCTACGCCACGCTGGCCGGCATGACCTTCACGCCCAGGCAGTTCGCCTGCGGGGTCGACATCGTCGGGCCGTCCAATCTCGAGACGCTGCTCAAGACGATCCCGCCCTATTGGCTTCCCACGATCCAGCAGTTCCACCAGCGGATGGGCGATCCCTCGACGCCCGAGGGGCTGGCGCTGTTGAAGGCCGCATCGCCGCTCTACAAGGCCGGTGACATCGCCCGGCCGCTGCTGATCGGCCAAGGCGCCAACGATCCGCGGGTCAACAAGGCGGAGAGCGACCAGATCGTCGCGGCGATGAAGGCGAAGAGCATTTCAGTCAGCTATATCTTGTTCCCGGACGAGGGGCATGGCTTCGCCCGTCCGGCGAACAACATTGCCTTCAACGCTGCAGCAGAAGGATTCCTGGCGACCTGCCTCGGCGGACGCGCTGAACCGATCAACAACGCCCTCAAGCAGTCGACGGCAGTGGTGCTCGAGGGATCGGCAGCACTGAAGGCGAGTGCAGCGCCGGGCGCTGTTGCGACGAACTAATACCAGATCTCGATGACCCTGACCCATGAGGACGGCTTCTGGCGGTTCTCG
>CAXTOI010000391.1:0-4000 GCA_964245645.1 uncultured Novosphingobium sp.
GTCCGGCCAGCAGCGCTACCGCCGGAACCTACACCACACGCCGGGACACGATCCAATATGCCGCCGAGCGCCTTCCAGAACCGCCGCCACCGCCGTCAGACGTAATGCTACCCGTCCATCACGCTCCCGCCGCGCCTGCTTGCGTAACTCATCGGCGCTGCCCTCCCTTGTGATCATCACTCGCCCACCCATCCCGCTTATCCTCCAAAGGGAAAAGCCCGTTGAATCAGCGAACGACACCGATGAAAAGCATGAAATGAGTCAACTCATCGACGGGTTGGTATTATATTGCGCCGCGCAGGCCAGTCCGGTCGATCCGGTCAATCTCCGTCCCGGGGCGCCGCGAAGCACTTGCATGGGCCTTCCGGCGCGCAGGTTAGTTCGTGACGCACAATGTGGCGCTATGGTCCGGTGAAGATTGCGGGTAGCGTACTGCTCGACCGCTCCTGCCCGCAAGCTGCCGGTTAGCAACCCGTATCTGCGCGACATCTCGAGGATACCGCGTTTGAGGAGGCCGATGGGAAAGACGCACAACGGCGCCATCATGTTTGCTTCTGGCGCGTCACCCCGGAACGTTGGCTCGGTGCTGCGATTTTCGACCGCGGCGTGGGCGTGCGGGTGTTCACGCTGCAAGTGACGCATCATCGCCCGGACGTGGTCGGGGAGCGCGACGTAGTCGGCCGGTTTCTCGTTGCTGTCGGCGGAAGACCTGGTGCAGCGAGGCATCGCGCGTCTTGCCGAGGCAACCTGAACAAACGGCGACCTTAGGAACATTCTGTCTTGCCGCTGTACTCCGACAAATGTGCGCCTTATCGCCGACCGTCTCGTGCCAAGTGAACGATCAGTTTTGTCATTAGCAGCCATCTGCCCGCTGACGTACGAATGACCTGAGGTGGTCGAAAGTTGACGTTCGGGTCCCGAATACCGCAGCCCACATAACGGAACCAATGCTTGGCGCTGTGAGATCATGCTACCCCCACCAAACTCACAATCTCCACATGACCGGGGTCTGGGACCCTGGCCCCAGTCTATCCCTTCAACATCCTTGGCTTAGATCTCAGCATCCAACTGCCGCAATACTTCCACGATCACGCGCGGATCATGCGCGAAGCCCAGGTGGTTGCAGCGCACCGACACGGCGCGGTCGCGTTCGCCGGGCCAGCCGCAGGCGGAGCGGGGGCTGACGATGCCGTCGCGCGGGCTCCACAAGGCGATGGTCGGGACGGGGGGTTTTACCGCGAAATCGCCTGGGATCGGTGGCTGGTCGACGGCATGGCCGGTGACCAGTTCGTAGGCGCGCCAGGCGTTGTTGTTGCGGCGGTCGCCCGAGAATGGCGTGCCCATGGTGATCACCCGGCTGATCGCATTGGGGCGGTTCTTGGCCATTTCGCGGGCGAACAGACCGCCTAGGCTCCAGCCGACCAGGGCTACCGGCTGCCCTTCGATGCGCGCGAGATTGGCGACGCGTTTGAGCAGATAGGCGAAATTGTCGGGCGTCGGGCCGAAATTGAAGCCCAGGCCCCATTCATGCGCGTGATGGCCGGCGGCTTCCAGCGCGCGCAGCATCGGCCGCATGCGCATCGGGTGCGAGCCGAAGCCAGGCAGCAACATCACCGGCTGCGGCACGACGGCAGCGGTCGATGCGGTTGTCCCGGCAGTTTCGCGGCGGGGCGCGAGCGATTTCAATTCGGCCAGCAGCAGGTGGAGCTTCGGCCCGTTCACGCCTTGGGGCCGCGGCTGGCGGACGAGATCGGCGCGCCGGGTCAGAGCGTTTGCGCCAAAGCGCTGGACGGACACTTTGGACATAAAGTCGGCTTGCCCGGGAGACAGCTTCAAAGGTAACGCCCCGCGTCGCCTGGATGCTTTGCCGAGGGGGGATATCGCGTCGTCATCGGATCGCCGGGCATTTCTGTATGAAGTCAGTCGTGTCGGGTACACGAATATGCACCAACCGTCGAGATGTTCCCGCCGAGCGGCGAAGGCGCGATGGATTGCATTCTGCGCCGTGTTCGCCATATGTGCCGAATGGCTGAATTGATCATCCGCCGCGGACTGGAAGAGCCGGATACCTCCGGCCAGTTCGTGCCGCACAAACCGGCGCGCCCCGAGAAGCTGGATGCGCCGACGCGGTTCCAGATCGTCTCGGAATATCAGCCTGCCGGCGACCAGCCGACCGCCATTGCCGATCTGGTGGCCAGCGCCCAAGATGGCGATCGCACGCAGGTGTTGTTGGGGGTAACCGGCAGCGGCAAGACCTTCACCATGGCCAAGGTCATAGAGACCTTGCAGCGCCCGGCTCTGATTCTGGCACCTAACAAGATTCTGGCGGCGCAGCTTTATGGCGAATTCCGCAGCTTCTTTCCCAATAACGCCGTGGAATATTTCGTCAGCTATTATGATTATTACCAGCCCGAGGCCTATGTGCCGCGCAGCGACACTTATATCGAGAAGGAATCCAGCGTAAACGAGGCTATCGACCGGATGCGCCATTCGGCGACGCGGTCTTTGCTCGAACGCGATGACGTGATCATCGTCGCCTCGGTCTCGTGCCTCTATGGCATCGGCTCGGTCGAGACATATTCGGCGATGATCTTCGATTTGAAGAAAGGCACGCACGAAGACCAGCGCGAGATCATCCGCAAGCTGGTGGCGCTGCAGTACAAACGCAACGATGCCGGGTTCGCACGCGGCAATTTTCGCGTGCGCGGCGACAATCTGGAGATTTTTCCCAGCCATTACGAAGACGTGGCCTGGCGCATCGGCTTTTTCGGCGACGAGGTCGAGACCATCGCCGAATTCGATCCGCTGACCGGCAAGTCTGGTGCGGCGCTCGACAAGGTGCGGGTATACGCCAATTCGCATTATGTGACCCCCGGACCGACGATGAAGCAGGCGGCCGATGCGATCCGGTTCGAACTGACCGAGCGGCTGAAGGAGCTGGTTGTCGAGGGCAAATTGCTCGAGGCGCAGCGGCTGGAACAGCGCACCAATTTCGACCTGGAAATGATTCACGCCACCGGCAGTTGCGCGGGGATCGAGAATTACAGCCGTTTTCTGACCGGGAGGCTGCCGGGCGAGCCGCCGCCGACGTTGTTCGAATATCTGCCCGAAAACGCGCTGCTGTTCGTCGATGAAAGCCACCAGACCGTGCCGCAGATCGGCGCGATGGCCAAAGGCGATCACCGGCGCAAGATCACTCTGGCCGAATATGGCTTTCGCTTGCCCAGCTGCATCGACAATCGCCCGCTGCGCTACAACGAATGGGAGGCGATGCGGCCGCAGACTGTGGCGGTGTCCGCGACGCCAGGCCCATGGGAAATGGACCAATCGGGCGGGGTGTTTGCCGAGCAGGTGATCCGCCCGACCGGGCTGATCGACCCGCCGGTGGAAATTCGCCCCGTCGAGGATCAGGTGCAGGACTGCATCAACGAATGTCGGCTGACCGCGCTGCAGGGTTATCGCACTTTGGTGACCACGCTGACCAAGCGCATGGCTGAGGATCTGACCGAGTTCATGCACGAGGCCGGCTTGCGGGTGCGCTACATGCATAGCGATGTCGAGACGCTGGAGCGCATCGAGCTGATCCGCGATCTGCGGCGCGGGGTCTATGATGTGCTGGTGGGGATCAATCTGCTGCGCGAGGGGCTCGATATTCCCGAGTGCGGGTTGGTAGCGATCCTGGATGCCGACAAGGAAGGTTTCCTGCGCAGCGAGACTTCATTGATACAGACGATCGGCCGCGCGGCGCGCAATGTCGAGGGGCGGGTAATCCTCTATGCCGACCGCATGACCGGCAGCATGGAGCGCGCGATTGCAGAGACCGATCGGCGTCGCGAACGGCAGCATGCGTTCAACCTGCTGCACGGCATCACCCCGACGACGATCAAGCGCGGGATCGCCGACATCATCGCCGATACCGCTAGCCGTGATGGGGTGATCGTCGGCTTGGAAGATGATGGGGTGAACAACCTCGTCGGGCATAATCTGCGCGGCTATATCG
>CAXTOI010000392.1:0-3969 GCA_964245645.1 uncultured Novosphingobium sp.
GGGAAGGGAAGCATGTTGCCTCAAACCAGAGCCCGCGCCTCGTCATCCACCGTCCCGATCACCACATCCCCAGGCAAGATCATCTCGGTATGCGCCGCGCCCGAGGGGCTCATCGGAAAACAGTTCGACAGCTTCGCCACCCGGCAGTCGACGATCACCGGCCCATCATGATCGATCATCGCCTGTATGCCGGCATCCAGTTGATCCTCGTCGGCAATGCGAATACCCTTCCAGCCATAAGCCTGCGCCAGCAAGACGAAATCGGGCAGCGCATCCGAGTAGCTGTTCGAATAGCGGCTTTCATAAGTCAGCTGCTGCCACTGCCGCACCATGCCCATGTATTCGTTGTTCAGGATGAAGACCTTGACCGGCAGGCGATACTGGCTCGCCGTGCCCAGCTCCTGGATGTTCATCTGGATCGACGCCTCGCCGGCAATATCGATCACCAGCGCGCCGGGATTACCCAGCTGCGCGCCGATTGCCGCCGGCAGGCCATAGCCCATCGTGCCCAGCCCGCCCGAAGTCAGCCACTTATTGGGGCTGAAGAAGGGAAAATATTGTGCGGCCCACATCTGGTGCTGGCCGACCTCGGTGGTGATGATCGGATCGCGGTCGCGGGTCAGCGCATACAGCCGCTCGACCGCATATTGCGGCGCGATTTCAGACTTCAGCCGGGCATAGGCCAGGCTCTTCCTGCCGCGCCAGCCGGTGATGCGGGCCTTCCAGGCGGACAGATCCTGCGGCTCGCGCGCACCCCAAGCATCGATCAGCTGCTCCAGCACCCGGGTGCAATCGCCGACGATCGGCACCGCGACCGGCACGATCTTGTTGATCGAGGCGCGATCGATATCGATGTGGATCTTGATCGAACCGGGCGAAAAAGCATCGAGCCGCCCGGTCACCCGATCATCGAACCGCGCGCCGATGCAGACCATGACATCGGCCTGGTTCATCGCATGGTTGGCTTCATAAGTGCCATGCATTCCCAGCATGCCCAGCCAATCGGCATGGTCGGCGCGAAACGCTCCCAAGCCCATCAGCGTCGAGGTTACCGGCGCGCCGGTCAGTGCTTGCAACTGGCGCAGCAGGACACTGGCGCGCGGGCCCGAATTGATGATGCCGCCGCCGGTGTAGAAGATCGGCGCCTTGGCCCCCGCGATCAACTCGATCGCGCGGGCAATCTCGTCCGCCGGGCCTTCGGTCTGCGGATTGTAACGGATCTGGCGCTGCGCCGGGCCATCGGACATGATCGCGCTGGCGACCTGCACATCCTTGGGAATGTCGATCAGCACCGGCCCGGGCCGGCCGGTGGTGGCGATCTGGAAAGCCTCGTCGATGGTCGCGGCAAGGTCGGCCGGGTCCTTCACCAGATAATTATGCTTGGTGCAGTGGCGGGTGATGCCGATGGTGTCCGCCTCCTGAAAGGCGTCGGAGCCGATCAGCGCGGTTGCGACCTGCCCGGTGATGATGATCAGCGGAATGGAATCCATGAATGCATCGGCGATACCGGTGACCGCGTTGGTCGCGCCCGGGCCGGAGGTAACCAGCACTACCCCCGGCTTGCCGGTGGCGCGCGCATAGCCTTCGGCGGCATGCGCTGCGCCGGCTTCGTGCCGCACCAGGATGTGGCGAATGCGCTCATCGCTGAACAACGCGTCGTAGATCGGCAACACCGCGCCGCCAGGATAGCCGAACACGAATTCGACGTCCTGACGAACCAGGCTTTCCACCAGAATTTCGGCGCCACTGCGCTCTTGGCTCACTGTCAAACCCTTCCGCGAATCCCGACACATATAACTACCGGGAGAAGCAGCGCGGATATAAATAATTATATATCGCGTCAAACGCTATATGAGAAATATTGATGCAAAAATCTCTTCTAATTGATTATTTTCCATCTCACATCGCGCCCAGCCCGCAGGTGGTTGGCGCCGAAACCAGGTGTACTGCCGCTTGGCATAATGCCGCGTGGCCTGCTGTCCCAGCATTCGCGCCTGTTCAAGCCCGTACTCGCCGCGCACATATCCGGCAATCTCCGGCACACCGATCGCCCGCATCACCGGTACCGCCGGATCGAGGCCCCGCGCCAGCAGCGCTGCGACCTCCGCCACGGCGCCGCACTCCAGCATCCGCGCGAACCGCGCGTCGCAGCGCAGATAGAGCCATTCGCGCGGCGGCAGCAACACCGCCGGGTGCAGCGTCACGTCATCGCCGATGCCCCCGGATTTCTCGCGCTGCCAGTCGGCCAGGGTCCGCCCGGTCGCGCGAACCACCTCCAGCGCTCGCGCGACCCTTGTCGTGTCGGCGGGCGCCAATCTCGCTGCGCGTCCGGGGTCTGCACGAACTAATGCAGCATAGGCCTGGTCCACCGGCAGCGCCCGTATTTCGGCGCGGACGGCAGGGTCGATTTCCGGGATAGGGGCAATCCCATCGAGCAGCGTGCGCAGATAGAGCCCGGTCCCGCCGACGAGGATCGGGACGCCGCCGGCGCCATGAACCGCGGCGACGACCTGCGCCGCCCGCGTCGCCCAAGCCGCTGCCGAACAAGCCGCGGCGCCGTCCCACTCCCCGAACAATCGATGCTCCACCCCCGCCATTTCTGCCAGCGAAGGTCGGGCGCTCAGCACCGCCAGATCGGCATAGACCTGGGCACTGTCGGCATTAACGATCACCGGGCGCCGGCCTTGCGCGGCAAGCGTCGTTGCCAGGCGGATGGCCAGATCGCTCTTGCCGCTGGCGGTCGGCCCTGCGATGAGCGCCAGCGCCGGCCGGTCTCCGGATGCAGTTTCGGAAGGAATATTCGTGGTCATCGCCCGGCTCCTAGCAGATCCCGCGCTTGTCGCCGCACAGCGTGGTGCCGCGCTGGCGGCGTTGGGCACATCTGCAATGGCGACACAATTGCCCGGTGGCGCATGGGCGTTTTCGGCCCCCGAAAGCAATGCTGCCGGACTGCGCGAAGTTATCGACGCGCATTTCGCCCCCGCCGACGCACTGATCGCGGAACAGCCACCCATCCTGCCTGCGCTGTTTGTCTCCGACATGGATTCGACCATGATTTCGGCGGAATGCATCGATGAACTGGCCGATTTCGCCGGGATCAAGCCGATGATCGCCGCGATCACCGAACGCGCCATGCTGGGCGAACTCGATTTCGTCAGCGCGCTGCGTGAACGGGTCGCGCTGTTGAAGGATTTGCCCGAAACCGCCATCGCCCAATGCCTGCGCGAACGCATCGCGCCGATGTCGGGTGCCCGCACCTTGGTTCAGACGTTGCGCGCCAAAGGCTGCCGCACCGTGCTGGTCACCGGTGGCTTCCATCAGTTCGCCGATCCGGTCGCCGCGCAACTGGGCTTCGACCACGTCGTTGCCAATCGCCTCGAGATCGCCGACGGCAAGCTGACCGGTCGCCTGAACGGGCCGATCTGTGACAGCGCCACCAAGCGCGAGACGATGCTGGCGGAAATGGCGCGATTGGGGGGAGGGGGTAAAAGCCTTGGCACCGGCGACGGCGCCAATGATATCCCGATGTTGCAAGCCGCCGACTACGGCATCGCGTTCTGCGCCAAGCCCAAAGCGCGCGCCGTTGCCGACGGCTGGATTGATCGTGGCGACCTGACCGCGGTGTTGCGTCTGTTCGACATTCCGGAAACGGAGTGGGTGAGCGAGGAAGAGCAATCTCTCGTTTATGCTACCCGTGCCGAGGGCGGGCCGATGTTCAACTGGCTGCAGGAAGAACGCCAGCCATACGACGCCCTTGGCACCGATGGGTAAGATTAAAGCCGCCTAATCCTTCCCCAGATAATCCCGCCGGAACCCCGCCGCAAATGCGGCAAACCGTCCCTCACCAATCGCGCTGCGCATCGCTGCCATCAGCCGCTGATAAAACCATAGATTGTGCTCGGTCATCAGCATCGCACCTAGCATCTCGCCGCCCTTGACGAGGTGATGGACATAGGCCCGGCTGTAATG
>CAXTOI010000393.1:0-2954 GCA_964245645.1 uncultured Novosphingobium sp.
GCTCGGCCGCAACAGTCGCCGCCGGACTGTTGCCCTTTGCCCTGGGCTCGGACACCAACGGCTCGATCCGCGTCCCCGCCAGCCTAACCGGCCTCTATGGGCTGAAACCCACGCACGGCGCGCTGCCGATGGCCGGCACTTTCCCCTTCGCCGACAGCTTCGACGATATCGGCCCCTTCACCACTTCACTGGCCGATATGCGCGCGCTCTGGCAAATTCTGTCCGGCCAGACTTCCGCAAACGATGAATCCCCCATCCGCGTCGCGCGTCTGGGCGGCCGCTTCCGCGAAAACATCCAACCCGGACAACTCACCGCGATCGATGCAATTGCCCCCGAAGTTCCGCTGATCGACCTGCCCGACATCGCCCGCGCCCGCTCCGCCGCCTTCCTGATCACGGCCTATGAAGGCGGCACGCTCCACCGCGAGGCGCTTAACCGCGAAGCCATGCGCTTCGATCCCGCCACCCGCGACCGGCTCATCGCCGGCGCTCTGGTGCCGCGCGACCTGTATGAACAGGCACTCGCCTTCCGCACGCGATTGCAGGCCTGCGTGGCCGAACTGACCGCCGACATCCATATCCTGCTCGCGCCCGCTACCCCTTGCGAGGCCCCGCCGATTGCCGAACCGCATATCCTCATCGACGGCGCCCTGCGCCCGGCGCGCGCCGATCTCGGCATCCACACCCAGCCGATCAGCTTCCTCGGCCTGCCGTCGCTCGCCGTGCCGCTGCTGCGGCCCGGCCAATTGCCGCTGGGCCTGCAACTGATCGGCAAGGCCGGCGCGGAAACCACGCTGTTCCGCTATGCCGAGACCCTCGAACAAGCCGGTTTCATCGGCGTCACCGCGCCTCTCGAGCAGAAAAATCGCGTATGAGACCGGACCGCGCCGGCACCGCCATCAGCGGCTATTTTCACCTTGGCGAACGCGGCACCACGATCCGCACCGAAGTGCTGGCCGGCTGCACCACCTTCCTGACCATGGCCTACATCGTGCTGGTAAACCCCGCGATCCTCGGCCAGGCCGGGCTGCCGGTCGCCTCGGTCGCCGCCGCCACCTGCTTTGCCGCCGCTTTCGGCTCGATCCTGATGGGGCTCGTCGCCAATACCCCGCTGGCGCTGGCGCCGGGCATGGGGCTCAACGCCTATTTCAGCTTCACCGTGGTCCAGCAGATGCATGTCCCCTGGCCTGTCGCGCTGGGCTGCGTCATGCTGTCGGGGGTCTTCTTCCTGGTGCTGACCATGACCGGCATCCGCCAGATGATCGTGGCGGTCATCCCGCCCTATCTGTTCGCCGCGGTCGCCGGCGGCATCGGGCTGTTCATCGGCTTCATCGGGCTGAAGGATGCAGGCATCGTCGTCGCCAATCCGGCTACTTTCGTCGCGCTTGGCAGCCTGCATGCGCCGGGCGCCGAACTGGCGCTGTTCGGCCTCTTGCTGATTGCCGTGCTCAGCGTCTGGAACGTGCGCGCCGCCATGCTGATCGGCATCGTCGCCACCACGGCTGTCGGCTGGGTGTTCGGCCAGGTGTCGATGAAGCCCGAACCCTACAGCCTTGCCGCGCTGACCGGCACCGCGTTCAAGCTCGACCTGGGCGGGGTTTTCGGGCTCACCGGCAAGCAAGGGCTGGGTCTGGTCGAAATCCTGTTCGTATTCCTGTTCGTCGATCTGTTCGACAATATCGGCACCTTGGTCGCGGTGACCAAGCGCGCCGGGCTGATGGACGACCAGGGGCGCATCCCCGGCCTCAACCGCATCCTGCTGACCGATGCGATCGCCACCATCGCCGGCTCGCTGGCGGGCACCAGCACGGTCACCAGCTATGTCGAAAGCGCCGCCGGCGTCCAGGCCGGCGGGCGCAGCGGCCTCACCGCGCTGGTCACCGGGGTGCTGTTCTTCATCACCATGTTCGTCGCCCCCTGGGCGCAGCTGGTGCCGCTGGCCGCGACCGCCCCGGCGCTGATCGTCGTCGGCGGGCTGATGCTGCTGCCGCTGGGCGAAATCCTATGGGAAGACCCGATGTCGGGGGTCCCCGCGTTCCTCACCGTGGCGATGATCCCGCTGACCTTCTCGATCGCCAATGGCCTCGCCTTCGGCATTACTGCCCACGCCGCGCTGAAACTCCTGCGCGGCAAGGCCTCCCGCGCCGACTGGTTCCTGTTCATCCTCGCCGCCCTGTTCGTCCTCCGCTTCGCCTGGATGAGCGCGGCATGAGCACCGTCCCCCATAAAACCCGCCAGACAGCCACCCCTTAAGCAGCATGACACTCAATCGCACCCCCCCAGCCCTGACCACCGTAACCGGTCGCCGCGGCATGGTCACCGCGCCGCACCACCTCGCCGCCGAAGCCGGGCTCGACATCCTGCGCGACGGCGGCAACGCCTGCGAGGCCAGCATCGCCATCGCCGCGACACTGGCCGTGGTTTACCCTCACATGACCAGCATCGGCGGCGACGGCTGCTGGCTGATCGCCGAGCCCGATGGCCGCGTCCATGCGGTGCATGGCGTCGGCGGCGCTGCGGCCAGGGCCGATCTCGCCTATTACGCCGCCTTCGACGCGGTGCCCACGCGGGGGCCATTGGCGGCCAACACCGTGGCCGGCACCATCTCCGCGTGGCGCTCGGTGCTCAAGACCGCGCATGGTGCGCTGCCGCTGACCCGATTGCTGCGCGATGCCATCCACCACGCCGAAACCAGCATCGCGATCACCGCCGGCGGCGCGGCCATCGCCGAAGCCAAGAGCCTGGAACTGCGCGGTCATCCCGGCTCCTACGCGGCCATTTTCGAGCCCGACGATCGCCCGCTGCTGCAAGGCGAACGGCTAAGCCAGCCCGCACTCGCACAAACCTTGCGCACACTGGCAAAACGCGGGCTGGAGGATTTCTACGCCGGTGAGGTATCGCAGCTCATCGCCGAGGATCTGGCGGCGCTAGGCAGCCCGCTCAGCCATCTCGAC
>CAXTOI010000393.1:2964-3956 GCA_964245645.1 uncultured Novosphingobium sp.
ACCACGCATGGCGCCGCCCGGCCCACGCCGCTGCACACCGACATCGCCCGCGCCCGGCTCTTCAACACCGCCCCGCCGACGCAGGGCTGCGCTTCGCTGCTGATCCTGGCTTTGTTCGAGAAATTTTCCGCCGCGATGGCCGATGGATTCGGCAGGCTGATCGCAGACCAAGCCGATAGCTTCGACCATGTCCATGGCCTGGTCGAGGCGACCAAGCAGGCCTTCCTGCTGCGCGACCGCCATGTCGGCGATCCGGCCTATCACGACTTCGACTGGCAGGGTCTGCTCGATGACTCCGCAGCGCTCGCCGAAATCGCCGGCCGCATCGATCCGACGCGGGCCTTGCCATGGCCGCAACCCCCGCAATGGGGCGACACCTGCTGGTTCGCCGCCGCCGATAGCGAGGGCAGGGTGGTCAGTGCGATCCAGTCGACCTATTTCGAATTCGGCTCCGGCGTCGTGCTGCCGCAGACCGGCATCGTCTGGCAAAACCGCGGCAGCAGTTTCCGGCTGGCCCCAGGCGGCTGGAACGCGCTGAAGCCGGGGCGCAAACCGTTCCACACGCTCAACCCCGCGCTGGCTCAGTTCGACGATGGCCGGACCATGGCTTACGGCACGATGGGCGGCGAAGGCCAGCCGCAGACGCAAGCCGCGCTGTTCACCCGCTATGCGCGCTATGGCATCGATCTGCAGCAGGCGATCAACCGCCCGCGCTGGCTGCTCGGGCGTACCTGGGGCGAACAAAGCACCACGCTGAAATTGGAAGACGGCTTCGACGAAGCGCTATACACCGCGCTCTCGGCGGCCGGCCACGATGTCGAACGCATCGGCGCCCTGAGTGCCACGATGGGCCACGCCGGCGCCATCGTCCGCCACGCCGACGGCTGGCTCGAAGGCGCCACCGATCCGCGCAGCGACGGTAAGGCAGCGGCATGGTGAGTGCGTCGCATCTGGCTCTTGATCCTCCCCCTCTGGGGGAGGTGGCAGCCCAC
>CAXTOI010000394.1:0-3950 GCA_964245645.1 uncultured Novosphingobium sp.
GGTGAAGCCGCTGGTCGACTGGACGCGCGGGCTGTTCCCCGCCGTCGACCCGTCGAAGGTGGTGCCCTGGGCTGGCCTCAGGCCGATGATGCCCGACATGCTGCCCCGCGTGGGCCGCGGCAAGCGCGCGCGCCTCGATCAATGGCTGTCTCCTTCCAGGCTGACATGCGCCGAGACGACTTTCCAACCGTCAAAGTCGCCCCCCAAGTCGCCAGTGCCGAACTTCACCCAGGTCTGGCTCTGCCGGCCGCGTCGCGCGCTGTTTTCGCGGAAGAATTCAGCGTCGGCGGTAGCGCAACTATCGCCGTAGACGGTGATTTCGACCCGCCCCAGCCGCCGCTGCGGCGAGCCGCCGCGGCTCTTGCGGAATTCGCGGATCGCGGCGACGCCGAACAGGACTTCGCCGACGCCGAAGCGCACGGTGGTCTCGGCATCATGGAACAGCACGTCCGTCGTCGGGACGTCGTCACTCATCAACGCGCGTTCATAGGCGTGGAACGCTTCGGTCACTTCGGCCAGCAGGAGCGGATCGTTCAGTTTCATGCGGGATGTCCCGCCCGCCCTTGACGGGCTTTTTCCTCACAGGGAAACAGCGCTTGCCAGTGGCGGGCGATATCGATGCGGCGGGCGACCCAGGCATCGTCGCAGGCCATGACGTGATCGAGGAATCTGGCCAATGCGCGCGCACGCGCCGGGCGGCCGGCGATGCGGGCGTGAAGGCCGATCGACATCATCCGGCCGCCTTCCTCGCGCAATTGATCGAACGCGTCGCGCAGGTAAGCGAAGAAGCCTTCGCCATCGGCGAAACCGTGAAGCGCGACGAATTTCATGTCGTTGGCGTCGAGCGTATAGGGAACGATCAATTGTGTGCCATGCGCGCGATCCCAATAGGGCAGATCGTCGGCGTAGCTGTCGGCATCGTAGATAAAGCCGCCCTCATTGGCGACCAGCCGAGCAGTGTTCGGTGAGGTCCGCCCCTGGTACCAGCCGAGTGGGCGTTGGCCGGTGACCTGGGTGTGCAATGCGATGGCTTGGGCGATGTGTTCGGCCTCGATCGCCTCGGGCACATATTGATAGTCGATCCAGCGATAGCCGTGGCTGGCGATTTCCCAATCGGCGGCGAGCATCGCCTCGACGGCTTGCGGGTTCTGCGCCATGGCCCATGCGACGCCGAACACGGTTACGGGCAGCCCGCGTTCGGTGAACAGGCGGTGCAGGCGCCAAAAGCCGGCGCGACTGCCGTATTCGTAGAGGCTTTCCATCGCCGCGGCGCGGGCGGGGTGGCTGGCCGCGCCGACCATTTCCGACAGGAAGGCCTCGGAGCCCCGGTCGCCATTGAGCACGCTGTTTTCGGCGCCCTCTTCGTAATTGATGACGAATTGCACCGCGATCCGCGCGCCGTTCGGCCAGTGCGGATCGGGCGGGTGCGCGCCGTAGCCGATGAGGTCGCGGGGGGTGGTGGTCATGCGGGTATGCAGCCACATTTTGCCGCCCCGGACGCGCGGCAGCGCAGGCGATCTCGCGTCGGCAATCCCCGATCAGATCTGCGATGACGGTTGATCTTTGTCATGCGTCCCACGCCGCCAACGCCGCAGGCACGGCTTCGCCTGCAGGCAGCGCATGACCCTGTGCAAGCAGGCAAGCTTCCAGCGCACCAAGCGTGATCAGCACCTTGTGCTTCATGGCGTTGTAGCCCATCGCGCCCAAGCGCCACACCTTGCCTTTGAGCGGGCCGAAGGCGGTGCCGATTTCGATCTCGAAGTGATCGCGCATCATCGCGCGTACTCGCTCGCCATCGACGCCATCCGGAATATAGGCACCGGTAACATTGGTCATGCGGTGGGCGTCGTTGCCGAAGATCGTCAGCCCCAGGGCGCGCAGGCCCGCCGTCATCGCGCGGCCGGCCGCAGCATGGCGCGCGAACCTTGCGGGCAGGCCCTCGCCCAGCGCCACGCGGGCGCATTCGCGCGCTGCGTAATGCATGCTGGTGGCTTCGGTGTGGTGATTGAGGCGCAATTCGGACCAATAGTCCATGATCATTGCCAGGTCGAAATAGTTCGAGCCGATGCGGGGCCCGGCACCGTCGGCACTGGCGTCGCTGCGGATACCGAGTTCGTCGTGGCGGCGGGTGAAGATATGCGCGGCGGCGCGGTCGGAAACGGTGATCGGCGCTGAGCCCGACGGGCCGCCCATGCATTTCTGCAGCCCGCCGGTGACGATATCGGCCTGCCATGCGTCGGCGGCGATTGCCATTCCGCCTAGCGTGGCGGTGGCATCGACGTAAAGCAATGCGCCGGCGGCATGGGCCAGTTCGCCGAGCCCGGCGAGCGGCTGGGCCATGGTGGTCGAGGTGTCGCCGTGGACGGTGGCGACCAGCCGCGGCGAGCAGCGCGCGATGGCGGCGGCAATGGCATCGCGCGGCACCACTTCGCCCCATGGCGCATCGACGGTTTCGACGCGCGCGCCGATACGCTGACAGATTTCGGTGAGCAGCAAGCCGAAGCGGCCGAAATTGATCACCAGCACCAGTTCGCCCGGCGCGACGAGGCTGACCAGCGCCGCCTCGATCGCGGCGCGGGCGGTGCCGTCGGTCAGCATCGTCCAGCGGTTCGCGGTGCCGAACACCGGGCGGTACAGCGCCATGCCCTGGTTCATATAGCCGGTCATTTCGGGATCGTATTGCCCGAGCAGATCGGCCGACATCGCGCGCAGCACGCGCGGGTGGGCGTTGACCGGACCGGGGCCCATCAGCAGGCGCTGCGGCGGATCGATCTCGCCGAACAACAGGGAATCAAGCGTACTCAAGCGATGCTCCCAGCAAGTCGATGAAGCCGAGCATGACCTGCAACGCAACCTCGGCGTCGGCAGGTTCGACATGTTCGGACGGATTGTGGCTGACACCGCCGCGGCAGCGGATAAACAGCATCGCGGTCGGGCACAATGCCGCCATGCTGATGGCGTCGTGGCCGGCGCCGGAGACCAGCCGGAGCAGCGGTTGGCTGGCCTGCGCCACGGCGGTATCGAGCAGCGCCATGAGCGCCGGGTCGCAAGGGCTGGCGGCGAGTTCGAAGATGCGTTTGGCGCTGAAGCCGAGGCCGCGGGTCGCGGCGATTGCGGTCAGGCGATCGAGCAGGGTTGCGGCGGCTTTGGCGTGGCGCGCGGGGTCGCCGCTGCGCAGGTCGATGGTGAAGCGGACGTCGCCGGCAATGACATTGGCGGCGCCGGGATGCGCGGTGATCTGGCCGACGGTGGCGACCAGATCGGAGGCATCGTCGCGGGCGAGCTTTTCCACCGCCAGCATCATTTCGGCAGCGCCCGCCAGCGCGTCGCGGCGCAGCGGCATTGAGGATGTGCCCGCATGGCCCGCGGTGCCGGTCAGGTGGACGAGATAGCGGTGCTGCGCGGCGATGCCGGTGACCACGCCGACCGGCAATCCGGCCGCTTCCAGCACGGGGCCTTGTTCGATGTGGGCTTCGAGGTAGGCCAACACCGTACTAGGGGCCCGCGCTGCGGTGAGGAAAGCGGCGCTGCCATCGGCCAACGCGTCGGTGAGCGCTACTCCGGCAGCGTCCGTGACTGCCAATGCGTCGGCCGTCAACGTGCCGGCTACCGCCCGGCTGGTGAGCATCGCGGTGGGGAAGCGCGAGCCTTCCTCGTCGCCGAAAGCGATGACTTCGATGGCGAAGGGGAGTTTCCGCCCGGCGCGGTGAAGTGCGGCGGCGACTTCCACACCCAGCATGATCCCTAACGGCCCGTCGTAGAATCCAGCATCGCGCACGCTGTCGAGGTGGCTGCCGATGATCAGCGCGGGCGCGCCGGGGGCGCCGGCTTCGTAGCGTCCGATCAGGTTGGTGGCGCCGTCGTGGCGGGTGACCATGCCGGCGTCCTGCATCCATTGCGCCAACTGATCCTGGGCGGCGTGGAACGCGGGGGTGAGCCAGGCGCGAAAC
>CAXTOI010000395.1:0-3949 GCA_964245645.1 uncultured Novosphingobium sp.
CTCGCAAGGCTATGATCCATAACACTTTCAGAGTTTCGAATCAGACTCTAAGTTTCGAGTATTTTGTTATGGTATCGCCAATGCGCCATCAATTCTCACCCTATTTTTGTGCTAAATGGATGTCGGACGTCCGACATTTTGGCTACCGCCATTAATCGAGCAGACGCGCCCTCATGGTTACAGTAGTTTGAACGGTCTTTAGCAGCGATCATGCTGCTAATATGGCCTGACAACCCGACATCAACTGCATGACGCAGACAGACTTCCTTGATTTTGAAATCAGCATCCATCGTTTCCTCACCCGGCGGTCGGGGACAATCGTATATAAACTTAAATGCTTAGCGAGAAGCATTATGTTCAACCTACGATCGTAAACTTCGGCTTGGCTCCATTGTTGCCATTGGCGGGATATAACTTCTGTAAATCAGCCTCGAACACATGGAGCAATTTTGAAAGCTCCAAATCAGTATAACTAAGATGGTCTCGATAGATTTTTACCAGGTTTGAAATTATGCTCGGAGCCTCTACGGCAAAATCTAGCTCAACCGGCTCCCGTATCCGCCACTTCCTGACACTTATCTGCTTCCAAAGATACTCTTCTTGATTACGGGTCAATAAATCCATCTTTTTGGCAGCCATAATTATGGCTTGCATTGAAACTTTCCACTCCGGCTTCAACGACGCAAGAAATGGTAAATCAATTCGCCGGTTTTGTAGCAACGGGCGAATGTCTTCTCCTGGCAGCAATAAGGCCGAGGCAAAGGCATGGGCCTCGTTCTCCATGTTGGCACTGGGGAAGCGATGCATGACGAGATGGCCGAGTTCATGAGCCAACGTGAACCGCATGCGATCAGCCGGTTGATCGGAATTAAGTACGATCAGCGACGGCATTCCGGGAACGGAAAAGGTAAAGCCGCTGACAGCAGCACCAGCCATGGAGGAATGGGCCACCAACACGCCCGCTCTCTCAACAAGCACCGTTAAATTTCGGATCGGCCCCCTTGGGACTTTCCAGTAGGATCGAACCAAGGCTGCGATATGTTCGGGATCACCGTAGTCGTCGATGTCTAGACGAGGAAGGTCATTGACTGTTGCGACATCGGCGGCCTCGAAAAATTTGCGGAGATGCATGACGCGCATATTGGCCTCAGCAACGATCGCATCGACATCGCGCCCGGTAACGTCAGCCTTCTTCCGCCACATAGGATGCACACTAACTGGCGGGCCATAAATTGGTTCACTCTGGCAGAAGAACGAGCGGCGGACGCCATAAACCGCCTCTGCGCTTAGAAGCATTTCATCCCTGATCTCGACGATGCCGTTTTCCATGCGGGATAGAAGTGACTGGTCGATGCCAAGCAGTTTCGCCGCTTCTGTCTGGGGGAATCCTTTTAGCTGCCGTGCCAAGCGCAGCATATCCCCATTTGGCTGCATTGCAGTTACTCCAGCTTGGAATCGCCGCCCGACTTCTCTTCTGCCGGCGCCTTGGGCGTAACGGCGGGCGGAGACAAGACCGGCGAGGGCCGCGTCGGAAGCGGGATGATCTCTGCGGAAGGACGAGCGTTAAGCGGGAACGACCACACGCGCGTGCGCCGATCACGAGCTACAACGGCGACCTCCGCGTAGTCGGTGGCCAGAAAATTTAGCTGGTACACGATCTCCACTCGATGAATGTCCGGCAGGCCTGCGAAAGACGCTTGAGGGTCGATGAAATCCAGAACCGTTTGTGTCTCAATGTTTGCCCCTACGCCGCGGGCGTTGCCCTTTTTAAAACGTGCGACAACGCTGTCGCGAAAGAGAAACTTGACGGTCTGGCTTTCTTTCAAGGCCTTGACTGTATTTGCACCATCGCCGTCAAATTCCAAGAGCGCGTGGTGTATTATACGGTCGAAAATATGATTTGCGCGGGTTCGCGCATAAATGATTTCACTTCTGCGAGGGAGCGCCAACCAATCCTCCATTGCCCGATCAAGGACAGCCCGCAGGCGCACAGCAAACGCATCCATGATGGGTTCAACTTCGGCTTGAACGGCGATTGGCATTGAAACGCTCCTGACTGGCCATCAGAGATAGCACGGTAAATCCTGAATTGGAAGAGAATTATGTAGATACTATGTGCTGCCCTAGCGGTTGTCGGCCCGCCTCCGCGCGCGATCTCGGCTCGGCGCTCAAGAAGCATGTTTGCAGCGCGTCTTTTTTGAGCCAAAAAAGAGCCAGATAGGCCTGGCAACAGATATTAAGATGTTGAAATAATTGGCGCGCCCGGCAGGACTCGAACCTGCGACCCCAAGCTTAGAAGGCTCGTGCTCTATCCGGCTGAGCTACGGGCGCCGCGTAGCCTGCCATAACCAACTCTTGCCACTCGCGCAAAGGCGGTTACTCATGGCCGCCATGGATCAGCCTCTTTCCCGCATCGCCGGCAATGCCGGCGCGCGCCGACATTTTCGCTTTTTCGATTACATGATGGCCGCGTTCGTCGCGATCCTGTTGCTGTCGAACCTGATCGGCGCGGCCAAGCTGGCCACGGTGCACGGCCTCACCTTCGGCGCAGGCATCCTGTTTTTCCCGGTTTCCTATGTGCTGGGAGACGTGCTGACCGAGGTCTACGGCTATGCCAATGCCCGGCGCTGCGTTTGGGCAGGCTTTGTTGCCCTGCTGTTCATGGCCTTCATGAGTTTTGTCGTGGTGGCGATGCCCGCGGCGCCGGATTGGGGCTGTGCCTCCAGCGGCAATGCCATGTTCGCCGATGTCCTGAAGGCGCACAGCGCGGGTGAATTGTGCCAGACGACGTATGACTCGGTGTTCGGCAACACCTGGCGCATCGTCGCGGCCTCGATGATCGCCTTCTGGGCGGGCGAATTCGTCAACAGCTTTGTCATGGCGAAGATGAAGATCTGGACCGGCGGCAGCAAATTGTGGAGCCGCACGATCGGCTCGACGGTGTTCGGCCAGGCGGTAGACAGCATCCTGTTCTATCCGATCGCCTTCCTGGGCGTGTGGACGACGAAGGACGTGCTCCATGTGCTGTTGACCAACTGGGCGATGAAAGTGCTGTGGGAAGTAGTGCTGACGCCGGTCACTTACGCAGTGGTCGGCTATCTCAAGAACCGCGAAGGTGTCGATGTGTTCGATACCGACACCGAATTCTCGCCCTTCGCCAAGGTGCCTGTGGATCGCACGGCCACGTACCACTGATCCCGGTGGCGCTCGATCGCATCCGCCTGGCGCATTTCCGCAACCATGCGCTGAGCGAACTCACCGGCACCGCGCGCTTCAACCTGCTGGTCGGTGAAAACGGCGCGGGCAAGACCAATGTGCTCGAGGCGATCTCGCTGCTCGCGCCGGGGCGCGGGCTGCGGCGCGCCGCGTTGGCCGACATGGTGTATCATAGCGCCGTTGCGGACGCTGCCCCCCGGGCCCCCGGGTTCGTCGTCAGCGCCGAGTTGAGCCCGAATGGTGCGAGCACAGAGCCCATCCACATCGGCACCGGCACGCTGCCCGACCGGCCCGGCCGGCGGTTGGTGCAGATCAATAGCGCCGAAAGCTCCGCCACGGCGCTGAGCGAATGGCTCGGGCTGTTCTGGCTCACCCCGGCGATGGACCGGCTGTTCATGGACAGCCCCGGCGCGCGGCGGCGTTTTCTCGACCGGATGGTGCTCGCGCTCGAGCCGGCCCATGCCCGCCACGCCTCACGCTACGAAGCGGCGCTGCGCGAACGCGGCCAGCTGTTGTCGGAAGAGGCCGGGCCCGATCCACGCTGGCTGGATGCGATCGAGGCGCAACTGGCCGAGGCAGGTGCTGCCGTCGCGGCCGCGCGGATGCGGCTGATCGAGCGGCTTGGTGCGGCGCTGGCCGCCCTGCCCTCGTCGCCTTTCGCCCGGCCGGCGCTCACCTATCAGGCCGGTGGGCCCACGGACGCGCCCGCGCTGGCGCAAGCGCTGGCCGAGGG
>CAXTOI010000396.1:0-3941 GCA_964245645.1 uncultured Novosphingobium sp.
TCCGGGGACAGTATATTGAATTCATCGGTTAGCGCGGCGGTGTGGCGCCGAGCGCAACGGGATCACTTGCCGGCCGAGCAGGATTGGACGGTGGCAGCGACAGCGGGTAAGGTGATGCAGGCCCACTGTATCATGAGGCCGGATGTGCGCCAAAAGATGTTGCGCCGCAATCAGGTAGCGGGGATCAAATAATGGTTTCATGGATCAGAAAGAAAAATCTGATACCTGATACCCGATCCCTGACCGGAGGCAGATTTGGCAGACACCTATGATTTCATCGTCATCGGCAGCGGCCCGTCGGGGCGGCGCGCGGCGATCCAGGCGGCCAAGCTGGGCAAAACGGTGCTGGTGGTGGAAGGGCGCAAGCGCGTCGGCGGGGTCTCGGTGCATACCGGCACGATCCCCTCCAAGACATTGCGCGAAACCGCGCTGAACCTGTCGGGCTGGCGCGAGCGGGGCTTTTACGGGCGCTCCTACCGGGTCAAGCGCGAGATCGGCAGCGACGATCTCAATATGCGCCTGGCCAAGACGCTCGAACATGAAGTCGATGTGCTGGAACATCAGTTCCTGCGCAACGGCGTCCACACCATGTCCGGCTTCGCGCGCTTCCTCGATGAGCAAAGGCTGGCGGTTACCGCGCCGGATGGCAGCGTGCTGGTGGTGGAGGGACGCCGCATCCTGATTGCGGTGGGCACGGTGCCGTTTCGCCCCGACAACATCGATTTCGCCGATCCCGACATCATGGACAGCGACGAGGTGGTGCATCTGCCGCATCTGCCGCGCAGCCTGACGGTGGTCGGCGCAGGGGTGATCGGCATAGAATATGCCACGGTGTTCAGCGCGCTCGATGTCGCAGTAACCGTGATCGAGCCGCGCCCGACCTTCCTCGATTTCATCGATATCGAGATCATCGACGAATTCGTCCACCAATTGCGCGATCGCGGGGTGACGTTCCGGCTGGGCGCGGCCGTCGAATCGGTCACCAAGGACGAGAACGGCAAGGTGCTGACCACGCTGACCGGCGGCCGCACCGTGCGCACCGAAATGATGCTTTATTGCGCAGGCCGGATGGGCGCCACCTTCGATCTCGGCCTCGATGCAGCGGGGCTGACCACCGACAGCCGCGGGCGGCTGACGGTCGATGCCGGCACCTTCCAGACAAGCGTGCCGCATATCTACGCCGCGGGCGACGTGATCGGCTTTCCCAGCCTGGCCTCGACCTCGATGGAGCAGGGCCGCATCGCCGCGTGCCACGCCTTCGACCTCGCGCTGCCGCCCGCGCCGCAATATTTCCCCTACGGCATTTACGCCGTGCCCGAAATCTCGACCGTCGGCATGAGTGAACAGGAAGTGCGCGACAAGGGCATCAATTACGAATGCGGCATTGCCCGCATGCGCGAAACCTCGCGCGGCCACATCATGGGTCTCGACCAGGGCATGATGAAGATGATCTTCTCGAACAGGACGCGCCGCCTGCTCGGCGTGCAGATCATCGGCGAAGGCGCAACCGAGCTGATCCACATCGGCCAGGCGGTGTTGAACCTGAAGGGCACGATCGATTATTTCATCGAGAACACCTTCAATTACCCGACGCTGGCCGAAGCTTACAAGATCGCCGCGCTGGATGCGTGGAACCGGATGCGCGGTTGAAAGCGCGATCAGCCGAATTCCGAATCTGGCAAAGTACCGTTGTAAATCATATCCATTTCGAGCTACGAGCCACACTGGATACCAGTTGACGTCCAGAACGGCGATTATGAGCACAACGAGCAATGCCGAGGCCAGCGGGGTTATCCATGGGCACCGGAAAATCAAATCCCACCTGGGCATCCGTGGCGTCGCCGCCTCCGCCGTGGTCATGTATCACCTCGGCTTCGTCATCGGGTTTCATTTCGATTTCGAGCGAAGAGATTTCATATTCGGCAGGTCCTACCTGTTCGTCGATCTGTTCTTTATACTCAGCGGCTTCATCATCAGCTACGCGAACAAAGCAGATCGCCTGACGCCGCTCAAATCCGGAGAAGCGAGCGGGTTTTTCAAGAACCGCTTTGCCCGTATCTACCCGCTGCACTTCGTCTGCCTCTATGCCATCGTGCTCTACAGCTTGGCGGGTTCGATTGCCGGTTTCGCCAGGGACAAGCAGGCATTTGCCGCCTATTGGCCGGCTGACCATATCATCTCCCTCATTGCGCAGACCGCGCTGGTGCAATCGATCGGTCCGCCAAGCTGGATAGACTGGAACGTGCCGTCGTGGTCGATCAGCGCGGAAGTATTCTCTTATATCGCCTTCGTGATATTGGTGAATATTCGAAGCCGAAACATATACCTACAAATATTTCTGCTAATCATATTGCCTCTTGGGTTCTATGCCTATGTCCTTGAAGCAGGCAGCAGTCTCGATATCATCGTTGGAATAGCGCCACTGAGATGCCTGGCCGGGTTCTCTTTGGGCATGCTGGCGTTTTATTTCAGGGACCGACTGGAACGTTTTCCGGATCTCGTCATAAACGTCCTGCAGGCCGTCAGCGTAGCAGTCGTTTTCGCTGATCTCGCGCTGAACTGGAATGATTTGATCATCATTCCCGCCTTTGCGCTACTGGTCTATTCGACCTGGTCGGATCGTGGCCTGTTAAGCAGATTTCTATCCGTGCAGCCGATACAATATTTGGGCGAAATCTCCTATTCGATCTATCTCACGCATGTTCCAATCATCGATGTGCTGAACTCCATAAACTCGCATGTCCTGATATATCAGCCGCTGTCTATCGAAATGGAGCATGCCTTGTTCATGGCCGTTGTTCTGGCCGTCGTCTTCTACATGTCGCGGCTGACCTATGAATATATTGAGAAGGGCGGGCGTGACTGGATTCTGAAGGTTTTTCCGGCCACGGCGCAAAACCGAGCACCAGCCTGAATTTATTTGTCGTTTTCAACAGCCATGGGCGCGCGCTCGATAATATTTCTCAAGCTATACTGACCGCAAATCGATCATCATAAAATTTGGTCGGGCCAGGTGTCATCCCGCCAATCGCGAGCGCTGTGGATCATGCGCAAGATCGATACCGCTTTGTCGCCATCAGCGAGCGTATAAGCGATGATGTAAGGCAAGCGGCGCACTGATTTTTCAAAGGTGCCGTTAACCCGACCGGGATGCCCCGTGGCAAATTCTCCCAGCGCTGAACCTGCCTTCTGGAGTGCCAGAGCTATGCCTCGAGCGGTTTGCGGATCATCGCGCGCAATATGTCCGACCTGCGCGCGAATATCTGCCCTTGCCGCGTCCGTCCATTCGACACGTCTCATACCATCGGCCCCGGTCTTCGATTGGTGTCAGGTGAGTAACGCTTAAGCGGCGCGCGGGCATTGTGTTACCCCAGGGCAGTTCTTTTACGGGTGGCTTCATCAATAATGGCGTGTAGTTCCGCCATCACCTCTTCGTGGGGAGTCACCCGTCCCGCTGCCACATCCGCAAGGCCTTGCTCGATACCTTCGACGATCGACAATTCACGTTCGACATAGGCCGATAGCGCTTCCGCCGCGAGAAACGACCGGCTGCGGCGTGTGCTATGCGCTAGCCGGGCAAGCTTATCCTGAACATCGGCAGACACCCGAATAGTCATGGTCACGCTCATCGTCACATCTCCTGTGCTTACTTGTGTACATCCTAACACGGCTTGGCTGCTTGTCCATTCACCGGTTACGCCCGAGGCGCCTGCCGCCGGTAACTCAGGGCTTCCGCGACATGAATCCGCGCCACCGTTTCCGCCCCCGCCAGGTCCGCCACCGTCCGCGCCACGCGCAGCATCCTTGTATAGCCGCGCGCTGAGAGCCGCATCGCTTCGGCCGCCTGCAACAGCAGCTTGCGCCCGGCCTCGTCCGGCGTCGCGTGCGCCTCCAGCATATCGCCTTCCAGTTCGGCGTTGCTGCGTCGCCCCGTCCCCGCC
>CAXTOI010000397.1:0-3938 GCA_964245645.1 uncultured Novosphingobium sp.
GGGGCCGGCGGGGGGGCCCAATTTCCCGCTGCCGGGGCAAGCCCACCCCTAGCCCCACCCGCAAGCGGGAGGGGAATCAGTTATAAGGACGACACATGGCCGACATTCCCCGCCTCAACGGCATCATTCGCGCCTTCGAAGCCGGCAAGCCCGCCTTCACCTGCTTCACCAAGGTCGACAAGCTCTCCGCCCAGGAGATGACCGATGCGCCCTATGACGGCATCGTCTTCGAGATGGAGCACAATCCCTACGATGTCGCCGCGCTGGGCGATGCGTTGCAGTATATGCTCAACCGCAAGGCCATCGCTGCCTCCGGTTCGGTCGCACCCTCGGTGACGCCGATCGCGCGCATCCCGGCCAATGGCATCGAGATGAACCAGTTCCAGGCCAAGCAGGTGCTCGATCGCGGGGTCTATGGTGTCATTACCCCGCACGTCTGGACCGTGGCGCAGGCTTATAACGCCGTGGCCTCGTGCCGCTATGCCAAGCCGACCGGGGCGGCGCTGTACGAGCCAAAGGGTGTGCGCGGCGATGGCCCGGCAACGGCCGCGCGCTATTGGGGCCTGGCTCAGCCCGAGTACTACGCCAAGGCCGATGTCTGGCCGCTGGCGCCGCAGGGCGAATTGCTGGTGGGCCTGATGATCGAGAGCCCGGAGGGCGTCGAAAACCTGGACGACATGCTGAGCGACGTGCCCGGCATCGGCTTTTGCCTGATCGGCGAAGGCGATCTCAGCCAGGCGCTCGGCTATGCACGCCAATACGAGCATCCCGAAGTGCTGGGCGCGATGCGCAAGATCGTCGAGACCTGCCACAAGCATAAAGTCGTCGTCGGCAATCCGCACACCGGTGCCAAGAATGTCGAGCGGCTGCTGCAGGAAGGCTATCGCTTCCTCATGTCGGCGCCCAGCCGCAGCTATGGCGTGGTGGGCCAGGGGCGCGAACTTGCGGGATATTAAGATCAACCCGGCAGGCCTTCGGTGATTCTATCGCTTTTGGGCCTGCTTCGATTGGTGCATCCGGCATCTCTATGCTGTCTACGAATTTGCGATCGAGGAAAGAACTATGAACGGTGCGGAAAGCCTGGTCACCACGCTGGCGGACCAGGGCGTCGAGATCTGCTTTGCCAATCCGGGCACGTCGGAGATGCATTTTCTCGCCGCGCTCGACAATCCGCGGATGAAGAGCGTGCTGTGCCTGTTCGAGGGCGTGGCGACCGGCGCTGCCGATGGCTGGTACCGCATGAAGGACAAGCCGGCCTCGACGCTGCTGCATCTGGGCCCCGGCCTCGCCAATGGCCTGGCCAATATCCATAATGCCAAGCGCGCCAGTTCGGGAATGGTCAACATCGTCGGCGAGCATTCGCGCAGCCATCTCAAATACGATCCGCCGCTGACCTCGGATATCGAGGGTATTGCCCGCCCGCTGTGCCACTGGGTGCGGACTACCGATTCGGCGCAGACCATCGCCTGGGACGCCGCGACCGCAGTGGCGCAGGCCTCCGAGCATCCCGGCCGGATCGCTACGCTGATCCTGCCCGGCGATGCTTCGTGGCAGAAGGCGGGCAGCCGGATCGTGCCGCCGGCAGCCCCCGTCGCGCGCAAGGCGCCCGATGCCGCGCGCATCGATGCCGTCGCCCGGGTGTTGCGTTCGGGCGAACCGGCGCTGGTGATCCTGGCCAACAAGGCGACCCGTGGCCGCGCGCTGGAGCTGGCCGGGGTGGTCGCGGCGGGCACCGGCGTTCGCCTCGGCAGCCAGTTCTTCTCCGCCCGGATCGAACGCGGCGCGGGCCGCACGCCGATCGAGCGCATCCCCTATGCCGTGCCGCAGGCGATCGCCTTCCTGAAGGACATCCGCCACATCATCACCCTGGAAACCACCGAGCCGGTGGCCTTCTTCAGCTATCCCGACCAGCCCAGCCTGTTGAAGGCGCAAGGGACGCTGGTCCATTCGCTGACCGAGGCGGACGAAGACAGCGAGCTCGGCCTGGAGATGCTGACCGCGGCGCTGGGCATTCGGCAGGCCGCGCACCAAGTGCAGGCGCGGGTCGAAACCCCGGTCCCCGATGGTGCGCTCACCACCACGACCATCGCGCATGCGCTGGCGGCCGCCATCCCGGAGCATGGCATCCTCGTCGATGAATCGCTGACCACCGGGCGCGAGACGATGGGCCTTACCATGGGCGCCGCGCCGCACGATCTGATCAACAACATGGGCGGCTCGATCGGCTACGGTACGCCCGTCGCGACCGGCGCGGCGCTGGCCTGCCCTGACCGGCGGGTGATGTGCATGGTCGGCGACGGCAGCGCGATGTATACGATCCAGTCGCTGTGGACGCACGCGCGCGAGCAATTGAACATCACGACGATCATCTTTGCTAACAACCAATACGCCATCCTGAAGGCAGAATATGCCAACATGGGCGCCGGCACCCCGGGCGCGCAGGCCATGGCGATGATCGATATCGACCGCCCGACAATCGACTGGTGCGCCATGGCCAGGAGCATGGGCGTGCCGGCGGTCAGTGTCGACAGCGCCGAAGCGTTTCACGCCGCCATGGTCCGGTCCAATCAGGCCCAGGGTCCCTCGCTGATCGAAGTCAAACTCTATTGAGGAGCGGGCTGATGGCCACCACTGCGACCACCACGCTGAAGACCAACCTGGCCGATTATCCGGTCACCAAGGCGGTGAAGGACGGCCGGATCACCTCCGGCATCGTCACGCTCGATTTCTGCGGACCGGCGCAGGCGCATAACGGCTTCAAGGCGATGCTGCGCGAGCATGCCTACGACTGCGGCGAGCTGGCGATCGTCACGCTGCTTCAGGCCAGGACCTATGGCAAACCTTTCGTGGCTTTGCCGATCCCGATCAGCGGTCGGTTCCAGCATCATTGCGCCGGCTTCAACAAGCAATTGTTCGACCTCAAGCCACAGGATATCGAGGGCAAGCGGGTCGGCGTGCGCAGGTATGCGCAGACGACGGGATTGTGGATCCGCGGCATCCTCAGCCAGGAGTTCGGTGTCGATCTCGGCAAGGTGATCTGGTGCACGGTGGGTGAGGGGCATCTCCTCGAATACAGCGATCCGGCCAATTGCGAGCGCCTGCCCAAGGGTTCGGACATCGGCCAGATGATGCTCGATGGCGAACTGGCGGCAACGCTGCAGGGCGTGGACCTGCCCAAGGACCCGCGCGTCGCTTACCTCGTGCCCGAGCCGTTCGCGGCCGCCAAGGATTGGTACGCGCGCGAAGGCGTGGTGCCGATCAACCATCTGTTTGTGGTTCATCAGAAGCTGACGAAGGAGCGCCCGGATATCGTCGGCGAAATCTACCGCATGCTGATCGACAGCCGTGCCGCGACCGAAGGCGGCGTGCCGGCCATTTTTCCGCCGGTCGGGCTGGAAGCCAACCGCAAGGGCATCCAGCTGGCCATCGACCTGGCGCTCGAGCAGAAGATCATCCCGCACCGGATTTCGGTCGATGAATTGTTCGACGATGTGACCGCCAGCCTGGGCGCCTGACGGATGCGCCGATGGACGCAGCGACTATGCCGCGACCGCCAGGCGAATGGTTTGTTCTTGCGCGACTTGCGCTGGATCCGCTCCACCCCCGACTACCCTGAGCTTGTCGAAGGGCTGCCTTTCTATGGTATATGAGAGGCTGCATCCGACCGCCCGAAGAACGAGGATAACCCTTCGACAAGCTAAGGAAGCTCTGATTAAGTGCGTTATCGATCAGAGGGTGCCTAAATATCCTCGTCAGCCCGGCCTTGAGCCGGGCCAAGGCTGCCTTTTTGCACCGGACAAGCAAAGAAAGAAGCCCAAGCCCGGGTCAAGCCCGGGCCGACGGAGGTGTTATCTTGGTGAAGCTCCGACTTGATCAGAAGTTCCCTAATCTTACTGAGTCACAAAATCAGCAGATTCGCGCTTTGAGCTGATGTGATA
>CAXTOI010000398.1:0-3930 GCA_964245645.1 uncultured Novosphingobium sp.
CGCAGGAATATTGCTGCAATCGGTCCGCATGGTAGAAGCCAACAAGGTCGGCTGCGGCGTAAACGTATTGTGCAACGTCCGCTCGCGCGCTCACACCGTCGAAGTTCGCAGTAGTTTCGAGGATTTCGTGCGGCAGCGCCCCGAAATCCTTGAATGTTTTTCGATGTCGGGTGACTGGGACTATCTGCTGCGTATCGTCGCGCGTGACGTTGCCGACTACGAGGCCTTCCTCATGCGAACGTTGCTCAATCATCCATCCGTCGCCAGCGCCTCGTCGCATTTCGCGCTATCGGTGACCAAGCACACGACGGTGTTGCCGCTTTGACGGTAACAGCAACCCGGCTGATGAACCTGGGCGCCACTCGGATGGTTTAAGGACAACCTCTTCAACCAGGAACGTCCGCTCGGCGATCGTCAAACCTACAAGTTTCGTCGCTCGGCTGCCCTGGCCGAGTAGCAGGAGCTTATGTCCCTGAGACCATGCTTCCATGGCGGCAGCTGCGCCAAACGGAGACGAGTTGCGATTGGACTGACGGCACCTTCAGGCAGCGCCTCCCTTTTCATCCGGCTTGGGTTCATCGGGTCGGCCGGACAGTATCGCGGCGAGGAAGAGGCAGAACGCGATTGCGGCCACGCCGGCGGCGTAGGCGCGGGCGAGCGATGGCCCGCCGCTCGCGCCGCCGAGCGCGTAAAACAGCCCGCCGATGATCGCGACCGCCAGCGCGCCACCGATCTGGAACATCGACGTGACCAACCCCGCCGCCAGACCGGACCACTTGGCCTCGACCCGGCTCACGATCGCGCGGGTCAGCGCCGGCAGCGCGATCCCCTGGCCTAGGCCGAGCGCGAACAGCGGCACGGGCAGCAGCGCCGGCCTTCCGGCAAGGATCGCGCCGCCCGTGCCGAGCAGGCCGAGCGCCTGCACCACCATGCCGGTGGCGGCGGTCCACCGCCCGAGCCGCCCCGCCAACCAGCCGCCCGCGAGCGGCCCGAGGATGAAGCCGCCCGCGGCCGGCAGGATGTCGAGTCCCGCCTGGAGCGGGGTTCGTCCGCGTCCCGCCTGCTCGTAGACCGAGAACATCAGCCAGAACACCGCCAGCGCGTAGAACAGCAGCGCGGTAACGAGGCCGCGCTTCATGCCGGGCGTCGCCAGCACCGCCGGCACGACCAGCGGATCACGCCCGCGAGCGTCTAGGCAGCGCTCGTACCAGGCGAACAGCAGCATCAGCGGCACCGAGCAGCCGAGCAGCAGCAGCGACCACAGCGGCCAGCCCCGGTCGCGCCCTTCGATCAGCGGCAGCACCAGCGCGAACAACGCGGCGGCGATCAGCGCCGAGCCGACGATGTCGGGACGCTGGGGCTTGTCCGCGCGCGTCTCCTTCAGCAATACCCACGCGGCAGGGATGGTCAGGGCGACGACCGGCAGGTTGATGAGGAAGATGGCGCGCCAGCCAAGGCCGAACGGGCTGGCGGCGATCAGCGCGCCGCCTAGTAGCAGCCCCGCCGCCGACGCAATCCCGAACGTCGCCGCGTAGAAGGCGAGCGCGCGCGGCTTTTCCTCGTCGGGGAAGATCGCCTGGATCGACGCAAGCGATTGCGGCGCCATGATCGCGGCAGCCAGCCCTTGCAGCACGCGCCCCGCGATCAGGACCGATGGCGACCAGGCAAAACCGGACAGCGCGGACGACAGAGCGAACCCCACCATCCCGACGACGAAGACGCGCCTGCGCCCATAGATGTCGCCGAGCCGTCCGCCGGTGATCAGCAGCACCGCATAGGCGGTCGCGTAGCCCGACACGACCAGCTGCACCGCGCCGGGACCGGCCTTGAGGCCGGCGCGGATCGACGGCAGCGCGACGTTGACGATGAAGAAGTCGAGCGGCGGGAGGAACGCGCCGACCAGCAGCACCGCCAGCGCTGCCCAGCGCCGGTCATCGCCCTGGTCCCCGGCTTGGGCCAGCGTCGGCCGACCAGTCGCGCGCGGAGCGGACAGGCTGCTCAAGCGCTCGCCCCAATCTTCGCGAGCCACTCCAGCACCGGCTGGAGCGCTTCATCCGAGTTCTTCTCGCCGCTCATGCGCGAGCGGGTGATGAGGCGACAGAGGATGACGACCGTTCGCCTTGTGTGAAGACCTGCCGATCCATTACTTCCAGCCGGTCGAACGGGGTGCTCATCGCCCGCGCCCAGTCTTCATAACCCGCGTGTCCCCGGAACTCGCCGCCCCAGGGCAGGTCCGGCGACTGGTGCAGCACCGCCTCCGGGTCCAGCGTCGCGGCCGCCGGACCGGTCGCGGTCGCATCGTTCACCGATGCGTCGCTCACAGCACCACCTCGCCGCCGTCCGGGTCGGCGCGGTACATGGCCTCGCCCCCGACGCGGAACGAGGCTGCGGTGGCGAACGTGTCTTCCATGAACTGCATGTATGTCACCCGCCCGTCTGCGACCCGGGCGAGGATAGCGAACGGCGAAGTAACCGCCTTGCCGAGCGTAGTGGAGCGATAAGTGAAGCGGCCGAATACCGCGACCTTGTCGTCCGCTTCGATGACGTCTTCGACCCGGAAGCCCTCATTGGCCCAGTACCGCGCCACGCGGGCGTAGGTCTCGACCACCGCTTCCGGGCCGCCCTGGCTCGTTCCGGCCCATGGCATGAGCCGCTTGAGGTCGGGATTGTCGTAGTTGAGCGACACGTAAGTGGCGTCCGGCGCCATCAACCCGCGCACGCTGGCGAGGTCTGTGGGGTTGTCCAGAATTGCCCGAACGACCTCAGCAGGAGTTTTGGTCATTGATAGCTCCGCAATTAGACTTGTGGATCATCTAGTCCATATATCAGCGATTGTCGATCTGCAAGCGATGGTCAAGACAACCGGTAAGCGAAGTGCTAATTGTTCAGGCGCTGGTCGCCCGCTCCTCGGCCACCGTACGGCCCAGGAGTAGTCCGATTGGAGCATGTCAGACGATGGCCCGCACTGGCCGCCCCCGCAGTTTCGACCGTGATGAGGCGCTTGTCCACGCCATGCACTTGTTCTGGCGGCACGGCTACGAAGGCGCCTCGCTGGAGCGGCTGCGTCACGTCATGGGTGGGCTGTCGCCGGCGAGCTTCTACGCTGCCTTCGGCTCCAAGGCAGGGCTCTATCGCGAGGCTTTGACACTCTACTCCGCAACCCATGGGCGCGCGGTGGCGCCGCTCACCGACGAGCAGCTGCCGCCCCGCGAGCGGATCGAGCAGACGCTTCGCCGCTCGGTGCGGATGCAGACCGACCCGTCGCACCCGGCCGGCTGCATGGTGGCGCTCGACGCCCTGCCCAGCGCCGCTGACGCGGACGAGTTGAAGGCCCTCACGGCCGCCGCACGCACTGCCAACCGCGCCGGGATTATTGCCTGCGTCCGTGCCGGGGTCGATGCAGGCGATCTGCGGCCAGACGTTAATCAGGTGGCCCTGGCTACCCTGTTCGATACTTTGTTGACCGGCTTCTCCGTCGAGATCGTCGACGGCGCCTCCGCTGATGTTTTGGAGGAGGCGATCACGGTTGCGCTTACCCTGTGGGACAAGAGCGGCTGATCGGGTGGCCGGCGGTGCGGTTGAATAACCCAATTGGGTGGGCTCTTTTTTCGCTATGGCGGCAATAGCTTTCCAGTTCGCGTCGAACGCTTCTTTGAGCGACCAATGCCGTTTCCATTCCTCCGTCGCCGTCAAATGTTGCTGGACATGATCCAGTTCTCTGCGCCACCGAACAAAGGCATCTGTTTTGCCCGCGATGCCCAAGTTGGTGCGGCTTCGTCGCAGCCGTTACGTGCCAAGCGCCGTCGCCGCGGCGAGAAAAAGTTCCGCTGTTCGCTGAAGTACTCCGGCTGCTGCTTCATTCGGCAGAATTTGCGATAAGAGACCAACGTCTTTGGTCAAAAGCGGTGTGCCATGGGCGAAGTCCTGGGG
>CAXTOI010000399.1:0-3911 GCA_964245645.1 uncultured Novosphingobium sp.
GCCAAGGATCCAGCGAAAATCGCCAAGCATGGCGTATCATTGGCCAAAAGTGCTGAATTTGATGTGCAGGCCTATGTTGCGGATCGTCGGTTCGATGAACCGCGTTTTCGCCTCTACGGGGTAATCGAAGGCTTGGCTTATTGCCTGGCCGGAACGGATCGCGGCGGCGTGATCCGGGTGATCAGTTTGCGTCGGGCTCATGCCAAGGAGATGAAGCGCCATGTCGGTAAAGGATAACGCCGTTTTCTTCGATGACGACAATCCGGAATGGACGGAGGAAGATTTTGCGCAGGCCAAGCGCGGTGATGCCATTCCGGAACATGTCCGTGAAGCATTCGAAACCGGCAAACGGGGCCGGCCGATGGGCAGCACCAAGCATAATACCAAGAAATCCATTACCCTGCGCCTCGACCCCGATGTGATCGATGGCTGGCGCGCCAGTGGGCGGGGATGGCAGGCGCGCATGAACGATGCCTTGCGTGCCGCAATGCTTTGGTAATGTCGCCGCACTCAAATTCTGGCAGCGTGACTAATACCGGATCTCGTTGACGCCGCCTCGTCTCCGCTCCCCGGCGGGGGAGGACGCTCAGAGACACGTGGCGCTGACCGTGGTGGGAGAGCAAGGCCGATAGGCCGCGCGTCGATGTCAGCGTTGATAACCCTCCCCGAACAGGCAGGGAGCCATCGGTCGCAACCCATGAGCTGTGGTACAACTGGTAAATAGTGCGCTATTTGATGGTTCCGTGGCTGATGCACAGGGCGCCGATCGCGACGATGGTGCAGGCGATGATGCGGTAGGTCGTCAGGCGCTCGTGGAGGGCGAAACGCCCGATCAGGGCGGCGAAGACGACGCTGGTTTCGCGTAGCGCAGACACCGGGCCCATCGGGCTGAGTGCCATCGCAAAGATCACGATGCCATAGGCAAGCAATGACACGATGCCCCCGGCAGCCGCGATGCAGGTGTCTCGCGGGTTCCGGACGAGGCTGCGCCAGTCGCGGGCGATGGCGTAGGTCGCGGCCATCATGATGCCCCAGAGCAGGAACAGCCAGATCGAATAACCCATCGGCGTGCCCGACAAGCGCACGCCGATGCCGTCGGTGACACTGTAGGCGCCGATGAAGCAGCCGGTGCCGAGGGCGTAGAACAGGCTCTCGACGCCGAGGCTGCGGCCCTGGAACGCCAATGAGATGATGCCGCCGGACACCAGCGCGATGCCGACCATGCTGATGGCATCGGGCGATTCACTCGCGAACAGCGCCGCGCCGAGCGACACCAGCAACGGGGAGGAGCCGCGCGCGATTGGATAGACCTGGCCAAAATCGCCATTGCGATAGGCGCGCACCAGAAAGAGGCTGTAACCGACTTGCAGCAGCGCCGAGAAGGCCAGGAATCGCCAGCTTGGCGGCGCGGGTAGGGCAACGAACGGCGCCAGAACCGCGCCCATCAGCCCAATGGCGATGGCCATGATCGTCATCGACCATAAGCGGTCTGCGCCAGCGTGAAGCATGGCGTTCCAGCTGGCGTGGAGGATCGCGGCCAGCAGGACGATCAGGACGATGGGAAGCGACATCGTTAGTGGGGTGCGCTGAGCGGAGCGTGCATGGGCGTGAGGTGTCTTTGAAGCCGCCCCCTCCGTCAACCCTGCGGGTTGCCACCTCCCCCGGAGGGAGAGGATTTGGTATTCAGCGCAGAGCCCAGAATATCGTGCCGGTGGCGAGGTAGATCAGCAGCCAGAAGCCGGCGTCGATCAGGGCTTCGCGGCGGCTGAGGCGTTGGCGGGCGTAGCTGATCCACAAGGCGGGGATGATGAAGGCCAGCGCGATGCCGCCGGACTGCATCCAGTAAAGCCAGGGCTTGGCGGCGAGCGTGGCTGCGCCGAGGCGGGCGAAATTATGCGCAAGCATCAGCGCCGAGAACGCCTGGAGCAGAAGCGCGCCGCCGATGCCGCCGGGCAGGCCGCTGCCGCTGCCGCCCTTACCCCTGCGCTCGCCGCCCCGGCCGAACAAGGGCCCGTACCAGGCAAAGCCGATCGCCACCGCCACAATGGCCGAGACGATGACGGCCGGCCAGTTGATCGGTCCCATATAAGCGCTCTCCCATCCCGGTCGCGCGGCGGTAGCGTAACGCGGGCGCAAGGTGTAGGGGCGCAGCTTATGACAAGCAACCAGACACAGCGGATCGCGCCGACCGCAATAGCTGACAGCCCGCGAGTGGGCATGGTCAGCCTGGGCTGCCCGAAGGCGCTGGTCGATTCCGAGCGGATTTTGACCCGGCTGCGCGCCGATGGCTATGCGATGAGCGCGGATTATGCCGGCGCCGATGTCGTGCTGGTCAATACCTGCGGCTTTCTCGATTCCGCCAAGGAGGAAAGCCTGGCCGCTATCGGCGAGGCGATCGCCGAGAATGGCCGGGTGATCGTGACCGGCTGCATGGGCAATGAAGCCGAGGTGATCCGCGCGCGCTTTCCCGCGGTGCTGGCAGTGACCGGGGCGCATCAATACGAGGCGGTGGTCGACGCGGTGCATGTGGCGGCGCCGCCGTCGCGGGGACTCTTCGTCGATCTGGTGCCTCAGCCTGCTGACCACGATATCAAGCTGACACCGCGGCATTACAGCTATCTGAAGATTTCCGAGGGCTGCAACCATGGTTGCTCGTTCTGCATCATTCCGCAATTGCGTGGGCGTCTGGCCAGCCGGCGGATCGATGCGGTGCTGCGCGAGGCGGAGAAGCTGGTCGCGGCGGGGACGCGCGAACTGCTGGTGATCAGCCAGGACACGTCGGCTTACGGCATCGATACCGGCTACGAGCCGCGGCAATGGCACGGGCGGCAGGTGCGGGCGCATATGACCGATCTGGCGCGCGAACTGGGAAGCCTGCGCACGCCCGCGGGTGCGCCGCCGTGGGTGCGGCTGCATTACGTCTATCCTTATCCCCACGTCGATGCGGTGATCCCGCTGATGGCCGAGGGGTTGCTGACGCCTTATCTCGACATTCCGTTCCAGCATGCCGCGCCCGAGGTGCTGAAGGCGATGAAGCGGCCCGCCAACGAAGCCAGGGTGCTGGAGCGGCTGCGCGCATGGCGTGCGATCTGTCCGGGTATTGCGGTGCGGTCGAGCTTTGTCGTCGGGTTTCCCGGGGAGACCGAGGCGCATTTTCAGTATCTGCTCGATTGGCTCGATGAGGCGCAGCTCGATCGCGTCGGCGCATTCCGGTTCGAGCCGGTAGCGGGGGCCAGTGCCAATGATCTGCCCGGCGCGGTGCCAGAGGCGGTGAAGGAAGAGCGCTACGCGCGGCTGATGGACAAGACCGCGGCGATCAGCGCGGCGCGGCTGGCGGCCAAGGTGGGCCGGCGTTTGCCGGTGATCATCGATGAGGTCGGCGAGGCTGACGAGGATGGCGATATCGGCGCGACCGGGCGCAGCCAGGCCGATGCGCCCGAGATCGATGGGCAGGTGTTTCTGCGCAATGTGCCCGAGTCGCTGGCGCCGGGGGCCTTCGTCGAAGCGGCGATCGAAGAGGCCGATGCGCATGATTTGTATGGGGTGATTGTAGATTGAACCGAAATGGCGCTAATTGCGGTTATTGCAACTGCGTTGGAGCTTTTCGCACTTGCAGCATTTCGCGGAGTCGGGTTTAAGGAACAGGCCTTTCAGGCATCCTCTCCCAAAACTTATAAGGCCCGGTCGGCAACGACCGGGCCTTTTTTTGTCCGGTGCAATCTGGACGGTTCGCATGCACCGCGCTTCAGTGAGCGTGGCAAGCCCCCACTCGACCTCCCAGATGGGGAGCAGTAGAAGTGCGTGAGTGGACCGGGCCAGGCGTGTCACCGGGAAACGAAGAAAATAAGGAAGAAGTGCCCACCCCTGGCCCCGCCCCCCACCGGGGGGGTGGGGGTTTGAGCCTGGGGGGG
>CAXTOI010000400.1:0-3904 GCA_964245645.1 uncultured Novosphingobium sp.
TGCCGGATCATCTTATCATATTTGGCCGCCTTTTCACACAGTCTGGCCCAGTTGCAGACGCTCACATCCTATGACACGCTGCACGTATGAGGCGTTTGATAGTTTATGCAGTATTCGGTCTCGTCGCGTGTTCCAGTGAGGCGAACCGACGTCACGCTGAATTGATGCAGCAAATTGAGGAACGGATACACCTTCCGAAAGGAGCGGCAAAACTGCAACGGTATGATCGCTATTATGCTACGAATGGAAACCGTATTGTTGGAATATATATTAATATTGATGGGCGTACAAACCAACATCCAGCGTTTGCAATAGGGGAGAGGCGATGGCTGAACGATCAACGTGATATGCCAAATATATCTGACGGCGGATGTTCCATTGTAAGCGTAGTTTATGATCCAGAAACCCGGAGCGTACAGCGCGTATTCTGCCACGGGTTAGCCTGACGACCGCCTTCCACCAGATCACGACATTTCGATACTGCGACTTCAAGCAATGCAATTGCGAGACTTAGGGCAGCGCTAAGTTCAAACCCGGCTGAATTTCTGGCGCCGCTAGCTTTAGCAGCAGGCGCAACTCTAAGGAGAGCGCGCAACGAAGACATGACGGGGAGCGCGAGGGGATTACCCCTCGCACCTACCCCTTAAAAACCGACTCAATACCGATAATGATCCGCCTTGAACGGCCCCTGCTGCGGCACACCGATATAGTCGGCTTGCTTCTGCGACAGCGTGGTCAGCTTTACCCCCAGCTTCTCCAGATGCAGCGCCGCGACCTTCTCATCGAGGTGCTTGGGCAGCACGTAAACCTCGTTCTTGTACGCCTCAGGCTTGGTGAACAATTCGATCTGGGCCAGCGTCTGGTTAGTGAAGCTGGCGCTCATCACGAAGCTGGGGTGGCCGGTGGCGCAGCCCAGGTTCACCAGGCGGCCTTTGGCCAGGATGATGATCTGCTTGCCGTCGGGAAATTCGACCAGATCGGTGCCGGGTTTCACTTCGCTCCATTTGTAGTTGTCGAGGGCGGCGATCTGGATTTCGCTGTCGAAGTGGCCGATATTGCTGACGATCGCCATCGGCTTCATCGCCTTCATGTGCTCGGCGGTGATCACGTCTTCGTTGCCGGTGGCGGTGACGAAGATGTCGGCGCGGGTGACCGCTTCTTCCATGGTGACGACTTCATAGCCTTCCATGGCGGCTTGCAACGCGCAGATCGGGTCGACTTCGGTGACCATCACCCGCGCGCCGCCGTTGCGCAGCGACGCGGCGGAGCCCTTGCCGACATCGCCGAAGCCGGCGACGCAGGCGACCTTGCCGGCCAGCATGACGTCGGTGGCGCGGCGGATGGCATCGACCAGCGATTCCTTGCAGCCATAGAGGTTGTCGAACTTCGACTTGGTGACGCTGTCGTTGACGTTGATCGCGGGGAACGGCAGCTTGCCGTCCTTGGCGATCTGATACAAGCGATGGACGCCGGTGGTGGTTTCTTCCGACACGCCCTTGATCGCGGCGACCGAGGCGGTGAGATAGTCCGGACGCGCCTTGACGAAGGCCTTCAGCGCGCGTTGGAATTCGATTTCCTCGGCGTTGGTCGGCTCGCCCAATGTTTCGCCGGCTTCGATACGGGCGCCCCAAAGCGCGAACATCGTCGCGTCGCCGCCATCGTCCAGGATCAGATTGGCGGTGCGGCCTTCCTCGGATTCCCAATCGAAGATGCGTCCGACATAATCCCAGTAATCGGCCAGGCTTTCGCCCTTGATCGCAAACACCGGAATGCCCGCGGCGGCGATCGCGGCGGCGGCGTGGTCCTGCGTCGAGAAGATATTGCATGTGGCCCAGCGCACTTGCGCGCCCAGCGCGACCAGTGTCTCGATCAGCACCGCGGTCTGAATGGTCATGTGCAGCGAGCCGGTGATCCGCGCGCCCCTGAGCGGCTGCGCGGCGCCGAATTCCTGGCGCAGCGACATCAGCCCAGGCATCTCGGTCTCGGCGATGGCGATTTCGGCGCGGCCGAATGCGGCAAGGCCGATATCGGCGATGACATAATCGGGTCGAACAAGTTCAGCGGCGGCAGTTGACACGAGCATACTCCTGATCGGGCGCCGACCGCACATGCCAAGCCGACACGCGAGCCCAGGCGGCATTATTCTGCGCCGCCCTTAGCCGCTTGCCCCCTTCGAAGCAAATATAAAGATTCCTTTATATGTAGTCTTAAGGACAGATCGACCCGCGCCCGCAGTGCTAGCGCGCCGCGATACTGACCGGTGCCGCAACCGCCGGCAGGCGCTCATCGCCATCCAGCGTTCCGCTGGCGGCCTGCAACAGCACGTCGCGGCCATCCTGCCCGGCCAAGGCCTGCGCCAGCCCTTTCAACTCATGGCAACCCAGCCATGGATGGCCATTGCCATAGTGATTGGCCATCTGCACGCTCAGGCGATCGACCATGCGATCGGCTTCATCGGCACCCATCTGCGCTGCATATTGCTGGGCCATTTCGCGCGCCGCGGCATTCAGTTCGGGCAGGTGCCGCGCTTCGAACGCCTGGAAATCGGCCTGGAAATCATCCGCCGTATTGCGGCAGCGCAGCCCGGTGACCATCAACATGATATCGAGACGACGCAGTTGCTCGCTCGGCGAGGCATTTACGCTTGCCGCGGATGGCAGATCATCGGCTTTCGCCGGCAAGGCCAGCACCAGCGATATTCCGCTCAGACAAGCCGCAACCCCGCGCGACCATAGCATCGATCCGTTCATGATAATTCCCCATCGTGGCGTTGCGCCTGGAGCTATCATGTCTGGCGAGGGTTAAGGCGGCATCCACATCGACAATGAGCCAAAATTCACCGTATCGGCGGGGCTGAAGCGCACTCGAACGTCCGAAATTTAACAAATGTCCGCCCGCCATGATCTTGCGTTATACGCGCAAGCGCCTAGCTGGGCTGCCACGTTCATTTCAACAAGGAAATCTCATGAGCATTACCGTTGGCCAGACCCTGCCCGATTCGAAGCTGGTAAAATCCACCGAAACCGAGCGGGAAGCCGTGCAGACCAGCGATTATTTCAAAGGTCGCCGCATCGCGCTGTTCTCGGCACCCGGCGCCTTTACCCCGACTTGTTCTGCCAAGCACTTGCCCGGCTATGTCGCCAAGGCGGCCGAACTCAAGGCCAAGGGCATCGACGAAGTCGCTTGCACCGCGGTCAACGACCCCTTTGTCATGGGCGTGTGGGGCAAGCTCAACGGCAGCGCAGACGTGACCATGCTCGCCGACGGCAACGGCGCCTTTGCCCAGGCGCTGGGCCTGACCATGGACGGATCGGGCGCCGGCCTGGGCACGCGCGGGCAACGGTTTTCGATGGTCGTGAACGATGGCGTGGTGGAGCAGCTGTTTGTCGAAGCGCCGGGCGAGTTCAAGGTGAGCACCGCGGAGCATATGCTGGAGAGTCTATAACGCGCCGTATCATCAATGGTCCGGGTCAGCAGCTCACTGAACAGCCACCGACAGCCATAATTTTTTGCGAATTTTTGGAACGATAACCATAGTTTTTTACTGACCTCTACGCCGCCCTTCCATGAAGTTCGGTGGGAATGACTAGCTGGTTGGCGTAGCCAGACGCTGGTCCGTTGTCGGCCGACCCGCTCTCACCTGACCACCAACGGATTTATACGCTGTTAGGTGGTCAGGTCGGGATACCATGCGGCTGGCACCGAATACCAAACTGCATAGGATCGAACCTGAGAAAAAAGCAGCGCCTAACGCTGCGTTATGCACTTGAAGTTTTGTTTCAACCGCCACAGAATATAGAAACTGTGGGGGTCTATTGATGAATATCAAATTCAATAGAAAAGTTCATGAGTTATACCAATCGCCCTATGAATTGACGCATTGGAACCAATCGCGGCTGGCGAT
>CAXTOI010000401.1:0-3877 GCA_964245645.1 uncultured Novosphingobium sp.
CATCCGAATTACCGAGGGCGTCGGCAAGGGCTCGGGCCGATCGATCCCCGGCATGGTGCGCAGCGCCAGCTTGGCCATCGCCATCAGCGCGCCGGTATTGCCCGCGCTGACCACGGCGCCGACGCTGCCGGCCTTCACCGCATTGATCGCCATGCCCATCGAGGTGGTCTTGGCCCGGCGCAAAGCCTGGCTGGGCTTTTCATCGCCGCTGACCACATCATCGGCGTGCATGATTTCGGCGCAGGCGCGCAGATCGCGGTGATCGTCCAGCGCGCGGGCGATCTCCGCCTGATCACCGACAAGCAGGAATGCAATCCCCTGATGCTCGCGGCGAGCCAGAGCGGCGCCCGAAATCATCGTGCGCACGCCTATATCGCCGCCCATCGCATCTATTGCGATACGCGGCAGACTCATCGACTTTCCCCTAGCAAGCGAACAGCACAGTCCACTGAAATAAAGCGATGTTTCTTAGACTGCGCTCGAAATGATAGCCCGGCCATTGTAATGACCGCAAGAGGGGCAAAGATTATGCGGCCGCTTCAATTCGCCGCAATTGCCGCATTCATGGAAAGCTTCCACTTTCAGCGCGTCGTGGCTGCGGCGCATGCCCCGGCGAGAAGGCGATGTTTTTCTTTTGGGGACAGCCATTTCGGCACCTGTTCCTGCTATTGGGTTCGATTAGGATACGCCGCCCGGATCCCCGGGGCGTGACACATGCGGCGGGCTGGGCGGCGGCGAAGGCGGGCCTATAGCGGATTTGGCGTGCGTTGCAAGCATCTGCCGGCCCCAGCTGCTGCAACTGAACAAGAGGATCGCCGATGATATTGCAAACCACCCTGTGCTTCGCTGCCGCCGCCGCAGTCATCAATATCTGGCTGATGATGCGCATCGGCCAATTGCGCCGTTCGCTTCAGGTGTCGGTCGGCGATGGCGGACAGGACGCGATCATCCGCCGCATGCGGGCGCAGGCCAACTTCATCGAAAATGTGCCCATCACCCTGATCCTGGTCGGGCTGGTGGAGATGGCTGGAAAGGGCGGAAACTGGCTGGCGCCGCTGGGCGCGGTGTTCCTGCTCGGCCGGGTGGCGCACGGCTTCGGCATGGATGGCGCAGGATTCGAGCCGGACCGACGGATCGGCGCGGTGATGTCGATATCGACGCAGCTGGTGTTGGCGGCGGTTGCGATACTGATTGCGATTGGGAGGGTGTAACCGGCGTAGCCAAAAACCTTCCTTCACTCGTCAAGGGAAGCAGGAAGGACAGCTCTTCGACAGGGTCAGGACAGGCAAAGAGTCTGGCTCACCGGCAGGCTCAGCCGAAATTCCTGTCGGCCACGAACGGATTGGTCCGCCGTTCGTGGCCAAAGGTGCTGGCGTTGCCGTGGCCGGGCACGAAGGCGACATCATCGCCCAGCGGCCATAGCTTGCCGGTGATCGAATCGAGCAATTGCTGGTGATTGCCGCGCGGAAAATCGGTGCGGCCGATCGAGCCCTGGAACAGGACATCGCCGACCAGCGCCAGCCGCGATGGCTGGTGGAAGAACACCACATGCCCCGGCGTGTGCCCCGGGCAATGCACCACATCCAGCGTCAGCTCGCCCACCGTCACGGTGTCGCCATCGTGCAGCCAGCGATCGGGCTCGAAGCTTTCACCCTCCAGCCCGAAGCGTTTGGCCGGATCGTCGAGGCTTTCGATCCAGAAGCGATCCTCCTCCTGCGGGCCTTCGATCGGCAGGCTCAGTTGCTTGGCCAGCACCCCGGTCATGCCGCAATGATCCATGTGGCCATGGGTCACCAGCAGCTTTTCCAGGATCACGCCGTGGCGCTTCACTTCGGCCTTCAGGCGATCGAGATCGCCGCCGGCATCGACCAGCGCGCCGCGCATCGTGGCGGTGCACCAGATCAGCGAGCAATTCTGCTGGAACGCGGTGACCGGGATCATCACCACGCGCAGCGGCGGCTGGGAGATGGAGACAGGCTGGGTCATACAGGATGCGATGCCGCGATTGAGGTTGAAGGCATCGTTTCTTATATCGGCGGGCAATCGGTTACGCCAGATCAGCTTGGGACATTCCAGATGCGATTTACAAAAGCCCCGTTCGCCTTCGCTACCACCGCTTTCGCGATATCCGCTGCGCACGCCGGGGCACCGTCGCCGCATCTCGCCGAAGCCAGCTTTGCCGCGCTCGCGCAGCCGCTGCCTTATCCCTATAATGAAGCGGGCAACGCCCATGCCGATGTCGACGCCGCGCTGAGCCGCGCCAAAGCCGCGCACAAGCTGCTGCTGATCGACATGGGGGGGAATTGGTGCGGCGACTGCAGGGTGCTTGCGGGCACGCTGGCGCTGCCCGACCTGGCACCCTTCGTGGCGCGCCATTTCGAAGTGGTGACGGTGGATGTCGGGCGGTTTTCGAAGAACATGGATGTGGCGCAGCGCTTCGGCGCCAAGCGGCCGGCGGGAGTTCCCGCCGTGCTGATCGTCGATCCCGCCAGCGGCAGATTGCTCGACCAGGGGCACACCGAGGCGCTGGCGGACGCGCGCAGCATGAGCCCGCAGGCACTCGCCGACTGGCTGGCGCTATGGGCGAGGTGATCCGTGACATTTGACTGAGGCACAACGCGGCCATCATAATCGCCCGCTTTTCCACACTACCCGGCCGATCACATCCAACTCATCCGGTTTCACTTCGAACGGCCGATAAACCTGGTTGTCGCTGATCAGCACGATCCGGCCGGGCTGCCCGAGATCGAGCCGCTTGACCAGCAGGGCGTCGCCGACCCGTACGACATAGATGCCGTCACGCAGCGGCCGGGCGGCGCGATCGACCAGGATTTCGTCGCCATCGCGCAGCGTCGGTTCCATCGAATCGCCGATTACCGCGATGGCCGTCAATTGCGCGGGATCGAGCCCTTGCTGCCTGATCCAATGCGTCGAGAAGCGGAATGCGCCGATCGGCTGCTCCCCGTCGACCGAGGCCCCTGCCCCCGCCGACGCTCCCAGCGCCAGCCGCGGAACATCCACCCATTCGGCGCGGGGCGTCTTGGCTGACAGCGAATCGGGGGTAGAGGGTTTTTCCTCCATTTTGCCCAGCTCGGCTTCGGACACATCGAAAAACCGGGCAAGCGTCCGGCGGTCGGCTTCGTCAAGCCGGCGTGGGCTGCCTTTTCGCACAAACTGTTGCAAATACGTGCCATTCCTGGAAATCAGCGCCGACAGCGCGGCGAGGCTGACGCCGCGGCCGCTCGCCAGTTCAAGCAGATGGGCGCGGGGATCGGTCTCAGACATGGCTTTCCCGGTGTGAAGTATTTTTCCTAGACATTTCCTATAATCTCATGAACAAAGGAGGAACGCAACCTCTCGATTCGCAGGTTCGGGAAGCGGAGCGTCGAAGGTCCGAGAGACCTTTAATTGTTGGAACATATCATGAACATTATGGGGAACGTGCATGCCGAACGAGCTTATTGTCGATCAGGACTGCATCACTTCGCCTGCGCCGCTGACCGGCAATGTTTCGGCCGAACAGCCCGCCCCGCGCATACGGCAGCCATGGGGCCGGCTGCTGAAAGCCGTGCTCGATCTCGCCGGTCCGCAAGCCGAACTGGTCGGCCACGGCGAACGCGACTGGGCCAGCGCTACCTTTTCAGGATCGCGGCATGACATTTCCTTGTGCTTCGTCGGCTTCGACGCGGCAGATGCGGGCGAAGGTTTCATCGCCGCGTTGCCGGATCATGAGTTCATGATCCCGCGCTATCTGGTGGCTGACGCTCGTATTCTTGGCGTCGATGACCAGCAGTTGCCGGAGCGAAAGCTGGTGGTGGAAGTGGAGTTGTTGCTGCTGGATCGCGCTTAGGTTTTCTGTTTCGACGCTGGTGGGACG
>CAXTOI010000402.1:0-3875 GCA_964245645.1 uncultured Novosphingobium sp.
ATTCTTTGATCGCGGGGGGGCGCACGTGGAGCGGGCCGCGAAAGATGAACGGAAAACCCAGCACATTGTTGACCTGGTTGGGATAATCCGAGCGGCCGGTGGCGACGATCGCATCGGGTCGCGCCGCCACGGCGTCGGGCGGGGTGATTTCCGGGTCGGGGTTGGCCATGGCAAAGATGATCGGTTGTTCGGCCATGCTTTTCACCATGTCCTGAGTCACCGCGCCCGCTTTCGACAAGCCCAGGAAAATGTCGGCGCCCCGGATCGCATCGGCCAGCGTCCGGTCTTTGGTGTCGATGGCGTGCGCCGATTTGAACTGGTCGATCCCGCTGCGGCCTTGGTAGATCACGCCCTTGCTGTCGCACATGGTGACGTTTTCGTGGCGCACGCCCATCGATTTGATCAGCGAGGTGCAGGCGATCGCGCTGGCGCCGGCGCCGTTGACCACCATCTTCACATCCTCGAACCTGCGCCCGGTGATGAAGCAGGCGTTGAGCAGCCCGGCCGCGGCGATGATCGCCGTGCCGTGCTGATCGTCGTGCATCACCGGGATCTTCATCCGCTCGCGCAGCGCTTGCTCGATGATGAAGCATTCGGGCGCCTTGATGTCTTCGAGATTGATGCCGCCAAAGCTGGGCTCCATCATCGCCACCGCCGCAATGATCGCTTCGGGATCTTCGCTGTCGAGTTCGATGTCGATCGAATCGATGTCGGCAAAGCGCTTGAACAGCGCGGCCTTTCCTTCCATCACCGGCTTGGCCGCCAGCGCGCCCAGATTGCCCATGCCCAGGATGGCGCTGCCATTGGTGATCACCGCGACCAGATTGCCCTTGGCGGTGTAATCATACGCCGTGGCGGGATCGTCGGCGATGGCCTGCACCGGCACGGCGACACCGGGCGAATAGGCCAGGCTGAGGTCGCGCTGGGTGGTCATCGGTTTCGAGGCGACGATCTCGATTTTGCCCGGGCGGATCGTGCTGTGATAAAACAGCGCTTCGCGTTCGGTGAAGCGGACGTTGCTTTCCTCGGCCATCACATTCTCCCTGCCTGCTCGTCGCCAGCCCCAATCCTGTTGCCCCTAACGAGTCTCGGTGCCACGGGATAGGGGAAAGCTTGTGGGCGAGCATTCCGATGTATGGCTTCCCCCCGAGCTTCCTGTGTCGCATCGCTTTTGCCAAAAACCGGTACCCATTTTTTGGCGCGATGCTCTAATCGCCGGATATGTCCGATTCTGCCTCGCCGATGATGGTGCAATATCACGCGTTGAAGGCGCAGGCGGGGACGTGCCTGTTGTTCTATCGGATGGGTGATTTCTTCGAACTGTTCTTCGACGATGCGCGGGCTGCGGCCCAGATCCTCGACATCGCACTGACCAGCCGCGGCGAGCAGGGCGGCGCGCCGATCCCGATGTGCGGGGTGCCGGTGCATGCGGCCGAAGCCTATCTCGCGCGGCTGATCCGCGCCGGTTGCCGGGTCGCCATTGCCGAGCAGATCGAAAGCCCCGAGCAGGCGCGCAAACGTGGCGCCAAGTCAGTGGTCGCGCGCGATATCGTGCGCTTCGTCACCGCCGGTACGCTGACCGAAGAAGCGCTGCTCGAACCGCGCCGCGCCAATGTGCTGGCCGCATTATGCGAATTGCGCGGCATGATCGGGATTGCCGCGTGCGATATCTCGACCGGGCGCATGGAGCTGGAGGAATGCGCGCCCGAGGCGATGAGCGCAGCGTGTGCGCGGCTGGGCGCGAGCGAATATGTGGTGCCGGAGGGGTGGCCGGAAAGCCGGATCAACGCTCCGTCCGGTGCCGCCATGCGACCACCGCGGGATTTCGCCAGCGATGCCGGTGATGCGCGGCTGACCGCCTTGCACGGCGTGGCCACGCTTGACGGCTTCGGCCAGTTCTCGCGCGCGATGCTGGCGGCCGCCGGTGGCCTTATCGCTTATCTCGACCATGCCGGGCGCGGCAAGCTGCCGTTGCTGTTGCCGCCGGTAGCCCGGCGAGGCGAGGCGCAGCTGGCGATGGACGAGGCGACGCGCGCCAGCCTGGAAATCCTGGTATCGCAGCAGGGCAGCCGAAAGGGCAGTCTGATCGAGGCGGTGGACCGCTGCGTAACCGGGGCCGGGGCGCGCCAGCTGGCGGAGGATCTGTCGGCGCCGCTGACCGAGCAGGCGCAGATCGGTGGCCGCCTGGCGCTGGTGCAATGGCTGCATGACGATGCGCAGCTTCGCGACGATCTGCGCAGTGCCTTGCGTGCGCTGCCCGACATTGGCCGCGCCTTGGGCCGGGTCGTGGCCGGGCGCGGGTCGCCGCGCGATCTGGGGCAATTGCGCGATGGGCTGGGCGGGGCACAGCGGCTGAGCGCGATGCTGGGCGGATTTCCCGATCGCCCGGCGCTGCTCGACGAATTGCTGCCCGCATTGGCCGGGCGCGTGGCAACAGGCTGGGGCGCGCTGGTCGATCTTTATGCCCGCGCCCTGGTCCCCGCGCCACCGACCGAACGCACGGGCGGCTTCATCGCCCAGGGTTATGACGCGGCACTGGATGAACTGCGCACCATGGCCGGCCATTCGCGTCGCGCCATCGCCGCGCTGGAGGCCAAATACCGCGACGACACCGGCGTCGCCGCATTGAAGATCCGGCACAACGGCGTGCTCGGCTATTTCATCGAAGTGCCCGCCAGACACGCCGACCGCTTGATGGCGGCGGACAGCGGCTTCACGCATCGCCAGACCATGGCCGGCGCGGTGCGCTTCAATGCCTTGGCGCTGCATGAAGAAGCCAGCCGTATTGCCGAAGCCGGCGGCCACGCGCTGGCTGCGGAGGAAGCCCATTTCGAGGAACTGACCGAAGCCGCCGTCACGCGCCGTCACGCCATCGCCGCCACGGCCGCTGCGCTGGCGCGGATCGATGTCGCTGCCGGCCACGCCGAGCGCGCCGCGACAAGCAATTGGTGCCGTCCGGTCATCAGCGACGAGCCGGTGCTGGCGATCAGCTGCGGCCGCCATCCGGTGGTCGAAGCCGCGCTCGCGGCAAAATCGGATCGCTTCATCGCCAATGATTGCCGGCTGTCGCCCGCCGACCGTCTATGGCTGATCGGCGGTCCGAACATGGGCGGTAAATCGACCTTCCTGCGCCAGAATGCGCTCATCGTGCTGCTGGCGCAGGCCGGTAGCTTCGTGCCTGCGGAATCGGCCACCATCGGCCTGGTCGATCGTTTGTTCAGCCGCGTCGGCGCCTCGGACAATCTCGCGCGCGGCCGGTCCACCTTCATGGTCGAGATGGTCGAGACCGCCGCGATCCTGGCGCAAGCCACTCCGCGCAGTTTCGTAATTCTCGATGAAGTCGGGCGCGGCACCTCCACTTACGACGGATTGGCGCTGGCGTGGGCGGTGGTGGAAGCGGTCCATGGCGTCAACCGCTGCCGCTGCCTGTTCGCCACCCATTACCACGAGCTGTCGCGGCTGGCCGACAGCTGCGAGGCGTTGACCCTCCACCATGTTCGCGCGCGCGAGTGGCAAGGCGAACTGGTATTGCTCCACGAACTGGCGCGCGGCCCGGCCGAGAGCAGCTTCGGCCTGGCGGTGGCGCGTCTGGCGGGTGTGCCGCCGGCGGTGGTGGCGCGCGCGAGATCGGTGCTGCAACGGCTGGAAAAAGGCCGCGCAGAAACCGGCGGGCTGGCTGCCGGGCTGGGCGATCTGCCCCTGTTCGCCGCGGCATTGGCGCAGCCCCAGGCCAGGCGCGATGCGCTGCGCGACCGGTTGCTGGAGATCGATGCGGACCGGCTGTCGCCGCGCGAGGCGCTGGATGTATTGTATGAGTTGCAGCGATTGGCCGGCGAGCCGGGCAAGCAGTAAATATTAACCTGGAGCGGTTTATT
>CAXTOI010000403.1:0-3865 GCA_964245645.1 uncultured Novosphingobium sp.
GAGCAAGGCCGTAGTCCGCGCGTCGATGTCAGCGTTGATCCGCCTCCCCAACCCCAACGGAGCGGGAGACACAGGTCGCAACAATGAAACCCGATAAAGCCCTCATCGCGTGGCGGTCGCGTTTGCCCCCTGAGTCTCGCCGCCCAGCGCCTGCACCAACGCGACGTTGCTGCGCAGGCGGTCGGTCTCCAGATCGTTCAGGGTCAATTCGTCGGTCAGTTCCTCGGTCTGCGCGGTCACCACTTCGAGATAATCGGCTGCGCCGTCGCGATAGCGGATCAGCGCGAGATCGGTGGTTCGTTGCGCAGCGGCAACGGCATCGCCCTGCTCGACGTGTTCGGCCGACAAATGCCGCAATGCCGCCAGCCCGTTCTCGACATCGCGAAACGCGCCCAGCACAATATTGCGGTAATCGGCAGCCGCCTCGTCATATTGCGCCCGCGACAGCCTGACCTGCGCGCGCCGCCGGCCACCGTCGAAAATCGGCCCCAGCACCTGCGCCGGTCCCAGGCTCCAGAACGCGGTCGGTGCGCTGATCAAAGCGCCCGCAGTAGTCTGAAACCCGGCTTCCAGGCCCAGGGTGATATCCGGATACAGTGCCGCGCGGGCTACGCCGATCTGCGCGTTGAAGGCGAACATGCGCCGTTCGGCCGCGGCGATGTCGGGACGGCGCTGAAGCAGCGTCGAGGGCTCGCTGGCGGGAATAGGCGGCAAGGGGATCGTCTCCAACCGGGGCAGGATCGCAAAATCGGCAGTCACCGTCCCGATCAGCGCGGCCAGCTCATGCTCGTTGGCCGCGCGTTGATTGGCCACGTCGGACACTTGCGCCAGCGCCGAGGCCAGCGTCGAGCGCGACCGGCTCACGTCGAGTCCGTTGGCGATGCCCCCTTCGTAGCGCGTTCTGGTCAATTCATAAGCGCGACTGTAAGCCTGGACCGTACGCCGCAGCAGGTCGGCCCGCGCATCCAGCCCACGAATGCGAACATAGGCATCGGCCACCTGCGCCTGCAGGCTGAGCCGGGCCGAGGCGAGATCGTCATGGCTGGCTGCGGCGTTGGCCCGAGCCGCTGTCACGGTGTTGCGAATGCGGTCCCACAAATCGACATCATAGTTGAGCGTGGCACCGACGATGAAATCATTATAAGTGGCGGGCCTGCCCAGGGTGTTGCTTGGAGCATGGGCCGAGACGCGGTTACGGGATGCCTGGCCGGTGCCGTCGATCTCCGGAAATTCGGAGCCGACCGCGGCCCCCACTTGCGCGCGCGCTTGATCGTAGCGCGCCAGCGCCGCAGCCAGGGTCGGGCTTGCCGCGTCCGCGCGGGTTTCCAGATCGTCGAGCAATGGGTCGCCGAAAGCCAGCCACCATTGGCCCCGGTCGCTGGCATCCATCGGGCTGGCGCCAACCCAGCCGGGTGGGGTCCAGCCGGGCAGCGGCTGCGCCGCCTCCCGGTACTGCGCCGGCACGGGCATGGCCGGCGGGTGATAGGCCGGGGCCAGCGAACAGCCCGAAACCAGAAACGCCAGCACTGCACCGTGTAACCGAGCCGACCGCGGTCCATCAGCTCGCATTCGGCGCAGCCTTGCCCTTGGTCACGCGGACCCGATCGCCGGTGCGGATCGCATCGGGCGGGGTGTCGATGATCTGGTCAGTGGCCGACAAGCCGGCGATCGCCACCACCGTGCCGGCATCGCGGGCAATCTGGATCGGCTTTACGGTAACCCGGTCATGGCCATCGACCATCACCACCGCAGGGCCGTTGTTGGTGTACAACACAGCGCTGGCGGGCACGGTCAGGTCGCCCCCGCTGCTATTGGCAGCCACGAAGCTCGCCTCGGCAAAGGCGCCGGGCTTGAGCGTGCCGTCGCGATTGTCGGTTTGCAGTTCGACCAGCACCGATCCCGACTGCTGGTCCACCGCTCCCGAATTATGGGCCAGCGCGGCCGAATATCTGCGCCCGGGGTATTCGGGCAGGGTAATCGTCGCGACCGCCCCGTTCTGGATCATCGCCGTCTGGCCCTGCGGCACACGCACGAAGATGCGCATGCGATGCACGTCGGAAATCACGAACAGCGGCTGAGCATTGGCATTGCCGGCCACCACCAGCTGGCCGATCTGCGTCGAGCGGCTGCTCACAACGCCCGCAAAGGGCGCAGTCAGATGAGTAAAGCCCTCCAGCGCGAGCAATCGGCGCACATTTGCCAGTGCCGCGTTGGACAACGCCTGCTTGGCTTGCAGATCGCCGGTCTTTTCATCCGATTCCTGCCGCGACACCGCATCCTGCTTCAGCAGCGTCGTCCAGCGCTTGGCGGTAATCTCGGCGAGATGCTGATTAGCCAGCGCGGTCTGGTAATCGGCGCGCGCCTGCGCCAGTTGCTGGTCGAGATCGGGCGCGTCGAGCGTGGCCAGCGCCTGCCCGGTCTTCACCTTCTGGCCGATATCGACCAGCCATTGCCGGACATAGCCATTGGTGCGGGCGAAGATCGCGGCGCTGTTGTAGGCCTGGATATTGGCGGGCAGCACCAGCGGGATACTTTGCGGCCGGCTGGGCGAGACCACCGTCACCGTCGGGATAGCCGCTTGGGTGGCAACACTGCGCTGGGCGTCGCGCGAATGGATGCGACTGAAAATGCCGATGGCGACGATCACCAGCGCGCAGATCGCGGCAATGATGCCGATGCGCTTGAGGGTGTGGCTGGATGGCCCCTCATCCTGCGAATCAGGGGCCGAGGCGGCGGACGGGGCCGATGCCTTGGGAGGAGAGCCAGTAGGATCAAGCATGTTGCGGTTGCGGCTCCGGCGCGGAGGAAGGCTGGTCGGTATCGGCTTTGGCGTCGGCTGGTTCGGTATCGCGCGCACCACTCTTGCGATGGACGATGCTGAACACGGTGGGCACGAAGAACAGCGTCGCGACCGTGGCGAACAGCAGCCCGCCGATCACCGCCCGGCCCAGCGGCGCGTTCTGCTCGCCGCCTTCGCCCAGCCCCAGCGCCATCGGGATCATGCCGATGATCATCGCCAGCGCGGTCATCAGCACGGGGCGAAATCGCACATAGCCGGCGTTGATTGCCGCGGTGAGCGAATCGCCCGTCTCATCGAGCTGTTCGCGGGCGAAGCTGACCATCAGGATCGAATTGGCGGTGGCCACGCCCATGCACATGATCGACCCGGTCAGCGCCGGCACCGACAGCGGCGTACCGGTCATGAACAGCATCCAGACGATCCCCGCCAGCGCCGCCGGCAAGGCGGTGATGATCACGAACGGATCGGACCAGCTCTGAAAATTGACCACGATCAGCAGGTAGACCAGCACGATCGCCGCCGCCAGACCCAGCCCCAGCCCGACAAATGCCTTGTTCATCGTTTCATACTGCCCGCGGATGGCCACGGTCACGCCGGCAGGCTGCGATTTGGCCAGCGACTTGATCGCCGACTGGATATCGCCGGCCACCGCGCCCATGTCGCGGCCCTGGGTGGTCGCATACAGATCGATGACCGGCTGGATGTTGTAGTGCGACACGACCGGCACGGTGCTGGACCGCTGCAACGTGGCAAGCCCGCCCAGCGGCTGCGTGGTCGTGCCGTTCGGCCCGGAAATCGGCACATTGTCCAGTTCGTCGAGCGATCCGATCAGATATTCCGGTGCCTGCGCCACCACGGCGTAGGATACGCCGTTTTCGGGATTGACGTAGAACACCGGTGCGACCTGCGACGACCCGGCCAGCGATGTGGACAGGCTGTTGGTCACGTCGCGCTCGGTCAGCCCGTATTGGCCGATCCGCGAGCGATCGACATTGACGTTGATCTGCGGCGTCGAGGCGGGCTGCTGGATCCGCGTGTCGGCAATGCCGGGGATCGTTGCCATGC
>CAXTOI010000404.1:0-3853 GCA_964245645.1 uncultured Novosphingobium sp.
CTTCCTGGCAGAAGCCGCAGAAGATGCATTTGGTCATGTCGATGTCGTAGCGCGTGGTGCGGCGGCTGCCGTCGTCACGCGGTTCGGCCTCGATGGTGATCGCCTGCGCCGGGCAGACCGCTTCGCACAGCTTGCAGGCGATGCAGCGTTCCTCGCCATTGGCATAGCGGCGCAGCGCATGCTCGCCGCGAAAGCGCGGGGACAGCGGGTTCTTCTCATAGGGGTAGTTGATCGTCGCCTTGGGCTTGAAGAAGTATTGCAAGGTCAGCCAATGGGCCTTTAGAAATTCCCAGAGCGTAAAACTCTTGATGATCTGGGTGACTGTCATCCGCCGTACCTCGTAAACATCAAGAAGCCGCTGACCAGAACTACGAAGGCGAGCGAGAGTGGCAGAAAAATCTTCCACCCCAGCCGCATCAGCTGGTCATAGCGATAACGCGGCACGGTGGCCTTTACCCAGCTGAACACGAAGAAAAAGAACGCAATCTTGAGCAGCAGCCAGATGACACCGGGCACGAGATACAGCGGCGCCCAGTCCAGCGGCGGCAGGTAACCGCCGAAGAACAGCGTCGCATTGAGCGCGCACATCAGCAGCACGTTGGCGTATTCGCCGAGCCAATAGAGCGCGAAGCTCATCGAGGAGTACTCAGTCTGATAGCCAGCGACGAGTTCGCTTTCCGCCTCGGTCAGGTCGAACGGCGCGCGCTGGGTTTCGGCCATGCCCGAAATCAGGAACATCACCCACATCGGAAACAACAGCGGGTTGAAAACAAAACCGTTGAGGACCCACACCTCGTGCCTCTGCGCCTGGACGATCGCATTCAGATTGAAACTGTCCGCCCACAGCACGATGCAGATCAGGATGAAGCCGATCGACACTTCATAGGAAATCATCTGCGCCGAGGCGCGCATCGCACTGAAAAACGGATATTTCGAATTCGACGACCAGCCCGCGATGATCGTGCCGTAAACCCCCAGCGAACTGACCGCGAGGATATACAGCAGCCCGACATTGATATCCGCCAGGATCGCGCCCGAGTTGAACGGCAGCACCGCCCAGCCGAGCAGCGCCACGGTAAACGTCAGAATCGGCGCAATCAGGAACAGGCCCTTGTTCGCCGCCGAAGGGACGATGGTCTCCTGCAGGAACACCTTGAGCCCGTCGGCAAAGCTTTGCAGCAGACCGAACGGCCCGACCACATTCGGCCCCCGGCGCAGCGCCATCGCCGCCCACACCTTGCGATCGACATAGATGACCATCGCCACCGACAGCATCAGCGGCAAGGCGATCAGCAGGATGCCCAGGATCGTGGCGAGCGCCCAGGCGCCGGCGAAGGGCATGCCGTAGGCGACGAAGAAACCAGTCATTGAATTGCCTCTGGCGTAACTGGAGACCAATGCCGGTCGATCCGCCATAGCAACGCAGCGCCGAAGAAGGGCACCAGGGCCCGGCCGAACCCGGCTAGCAGCGACGCTCCGGCTATCGCCAAGCGGTTGTCGCCATATTGATGATAGACATCGGGAAAGAGCAGCGCGGAAACAGATCCTGTAAATACACTGACTACAGCCGCGACAAACAGCAGCAATGGCGCGCAACGCATAACGGTTTGATAGAATTTCATCATTCCGCTGCCTCCGCGAAATCCTGGCCATGAAGCAGTTCGGCCGAGCAGCGCTGCATCGTCACGCTGGCGCGGGCAATGGGGTTGGTGAGGTAGAAATCGGCGATCGGATAGCCGGCGATGACCCCGCTGGCCCCTGCCCCGCCGCCCGGCAACGCGCCATAATCGGCCAGCCCTTCGATACCCAAGGCAGGCACGGCGGCGATCATCGCCTTGCGCAATTCGGCAAAGCTGTCGAAGCCGACATTGACGCGCAGTGCATCGGCCAGCGCGCGCAGGATCGTCCAGTCCTCGCGTGCATCACCCGGCGGGAACACGGCCTGATCGGCGAATTGCACGCGGCCCTCGGTATTGACGAAGGTGCCGAATTTCTCGGTGTAAGCCGCGCCCGGCAGGATGATATCCGCAGCATGTGCACCCTTGTCACCATGGTGGCCGATGTAGACGATCGTCGAACCTGCGAATTTGCTGTAATCGACTTCGTCCGCGCCGAGCGAGATCAGCAGTCTGGGCTTGGCGGCGGCGATGTCGGCAATCCCGCCCGCTTGTGCATAGCCGAGCATCAACCCGCCCATGCGGCTGGCGGCCATGTGCAGGACATTGAACCCGCTCCAGCCTTCGCGCACCACATTCCACTCGGCCGCCAGCGCCAGACCCGCGCTCATGGCGCCTTTTGCCAGACCGGCACCGCCGATGATGATTGCGGGCCGCTGGGCTGCGGTCATTGCATCGGCGACCTGCGCCGGCAGATTGCCCAATGCGGCAATGTCATCGCCCAGGAATTCCGCGTCGAAGGTCGTGTCCCAGGCCGGGCCGATGACGAACACCTTCGCCCCGCGCTTGACCGCCTTGCGCAAGCGGACATTGACCAGCGGCGCTTCCCAGCGGATGTGACTGCCGACGATCAGGATCGCGTCGGCCGTCTCGATCCCCGCCAGACCCGAATTGAAGTTCACCGCCGCCAGATTGCGGCAATCATAGGCCAGCCCGGTCTGCCGCCCTTCGAGCAGGGTCGAACCCAAAGCCGAAACCAGCGCCTTGCCGGCAAACATCGTCTCGCAATCGACCAGATCGCCGGCGATCGCCGCGACCGATGCGCCGGGGTTGATGCTGGCGATAGCGGCAAAAGCCTCGTTCCAGCTGGCCGCGATCAACTTGCCGTCCCGGCGGATGAACGGCTTGTCGAGCCGGCGGCGGGTCAGGCCATCGATCTGCCAGCGGCCCTTGTCCGACAGCCATTCCTCGTTGACGTCATCGTTGACGCGCGGCAGCACGCGCAGCACTTCGCGGCCGCGGCTGTCGATGCGGATGTTCGAGCCGACGGCGTCGGACACGTCGATGCCCAGCGTCTTCTTCAATTCCCAAGGCCGCGCCTCGAAGGCATAAGGCCGCGAAGTCAGCGCGCCAACCGGGCATAGATCGACGACATTGGCCGACAATTCGTGTTTCGCGGCGCGTTCGAGGTAGGTGGTGATCTGCATGTTCTCGCCGCGATATAGCGCGCCGATCTCGTCCACGCCGGCGATCTCTTCGGAAAAGCGCACGCAGCGGGTGCAGTGAATGCAGCGGGTCATCGCCGTCTTGATCAGCGGCCCCATGTATTTCTCGGTCACCGCCCGCTTGTGCTCGTGATAGCGCGTCTTGCCGCGACCATAGCCCATTGACTGGTCCTGCAAGTCGCACTCGCCGCCCTGGTCGCAGATCGGGCAATCGAGCGGGTGATTGATGAGGAGGAATTCCATCACACCTTCGCGGGCGATGCGCACCATGTCGCTGTCGGTGCGAATTTCCTGCTTGTCGGCGGCCGGCAGCGCGCAACTGGCCTGCGGCTTGGGCGGGCCGGGTTTTACTTCGACCAGGCACATGCGGCAATTGCCGGCGATGCTCAGCCGCTCGTGATAGCAGAAGCGGGGGATTTCCTTGCCCGCGAGTTCGCAGGCCTGGAGCACGGTGGCGCCCTGCGGGACTTCGAGCTCGATACCGTCGACGGTGACTTTAGGCATTAGCGCGTCACCTCGATGCCGTTCGAATTATAAAGCTCGTCATGCTGAACTTGGTTCAGCATCCATCGTGCCCCAGACGCAGGTCGCGCGTGGGGAGGAATGGATCCTGGAACGTCAGTCACCGGAGGTGAAACGAGTTCAGGATGACGGGTTGCATCATCCCAGAACCCGGACTTGCTAAATCCTCTCCCTTTGGGGGAGGTGGCAGTCCGCAGGGCTGACGGAGGG
>CAXTOI010000405.1:0-3844 GCA_964245645.1 uncultured Novosphingobium sp.
CTGCTGAACAGCGGGCCACGCCGGACCGCGCCAAGCGCTCATATCCACCTCATCCGAAACCTTGAACGGTATCCCGTTGTGATTGAGGAATAACGCCTCCATCTCCGAACGGGTGAACGGCCGCGCGCCCATCCGGCCAAAAACCGCAATCTGCCCGCCGGTCTCGTCCACCGCGCGGTCGCGGTCCAGCCCCTTCGACATCGCCAGCGCCGGCGATGGCGTGTGGGCCCAGGCGATCAGTTCGGGCTTGGGCTGCGGCGAGAAGCCGTAGAAGTTGGGCTGGCTTTCAGGTGAGGTCAATTGCACCACTTTCAGCCCATTTCGCCCGTCGGCGACATAGGCGAACAGCGAGGCGTTGGTCGAGCCGACGACCACATCCTCGGCATCGTTCATCTGGCCGCCGAAATTGACCTTTTGATAGATGGTCGGCGCCAGCGGTCGGGTGATATTGACGATCACCAGCCCATCCGCCTTCGCCGCGACATAAGCATAGGTGCGGGCGATGTAGAGCCGCCGCGCGTCGGCGATCGGCACGGCGCCTTGCGGCACGGCCACCGGATTGCGCAGATTGGTGACGTCGAACAGCTTCAGCCCGTCGCGATCGGTCACCCACAGATAGCGGAACTGGATCGCGCTGGCACGGGCATCGACCAGCGGGCGCACCGCCGCCAATTGCGGATGCAGCGGATCATGCAGATCGACCACCACCAGCCCGGCATCGGCGGTGATATAGGCAACCTCGCCCGCCAGCACGATGTGGCGCGCGCCTTTCAGCACATTGCCGGGGTTCCAGGTGGTGGCGCGACGCAAGAAATTGTTGCGGAACTCGCCATCGGCCAGCGTGGTGATGTTGACGAGGATCAATCCTTCGACGCTGTCGGTGACCGCCGCGTAGGAATAGATAGGCAGGAACGGCTGCTCCTGGTTGATCTGGCGCATGATCGCGGTGTTGCGCAAGGGATTGATCGGCTGGTTGGTGGGCAGTGCCATGCAGGTTGCATTGGTCGTCTTGACGTGCAGGTTCTGGCCGAGCGCCGAAAACGGCGCCGAGACGAGCGGCTGGGAAAAGCCCTTGTCGGCGATCGCGGCGGCATCATAGGCGCGGAACCCGCCCTTGCCCTCGGCGACATAGACATACTCACCGCGCAACTGGATGCAGCCGACCCGGTCGGCGGTCTCATGGACAGGGTTGCGGAATTCCTCCAGCGGATCGGGCTCGCCTGACAGTTTGGCATTCAGTGTCTGGCCGCGCACCCAGTTCTTCAACTCGCGATGGTTCTGCTCGACGTGGAGCTGGTAATAGTCGGGATAGGCAAATTTCTGCAGGTAGGAGCCGATCACCGCCTGCGGCTCCTTCCATTCGGTCACCCGCACTGCCTCGATACCATGCTCCAGCCCGGTCCAGGCGTTCAGCCCCACGAAATTGACGTAATTGGTGCCCAGTAGCAGCAGCTGCGCCATGATCGCATTGTTGTCGTCCTGCGCCGAAAGGTGGCAATCGGTGCAGGTCTTAGTTTCCTGCGTGCGCACGGTATGCGGGAAGTGCGGCGCGAAGGCCTGGCTGGAAAAGCCGATCGAGGATATCGGCGGCTGCTGGATATAGATGCGCTCGCGGTTGATATTGGTCGAGGACAGCACCAGCGCCGAGGTCGATCGCACCGGCGCGATTTCCGATCCCTTGGTGGTCATGTGCCGCCCAAGCTGGAACATATCGTCGCGCGCGACTTGCGGGTTGTAGGTGGCGAAGTTGCGGGTTTCCTCGCCTTCGTAATGGTGCACAGAGGTTTTCCAATTGGCCTCGATCGGCAAATGGCACCCGGCGCAACTGGTCGTCCACGACAGATGGCAGGTGAAGCACGCCATCTTGTCGTCGCCATGCGCGCGGTTCTCCCTGGCGATGTTCGGGCCGAAGGCGAAGCTGCCGTCATCGGCGCCCGAGCGGCTCATCAGCTTGGCCCGCGCGGCCTTGGCGTTGAAATTGGGCGACGACGGATCGACGCTGTCCTTGACCAGATGAACGCGCCATTCGAGCTTGGGATCGACCACCGAGCGCTGAGTCAGCACCTGGCGGCCCGCCTGGTCAGTGCTCCATTCGAAGCGGCGGCGGCCATCGGGATTGCGCAGCAGCGCCAGATTGGTGCCGCGCGGCGGCGCGGCGGGGCCCGCGGTCCGCAGGTGCGGCAAGGCATCGCCGGTGCCAAGGCAAGCCTGGACGCCGCTCTCGCCCGCATGGGCGACTTCGCCGTAAATGAAGCCATTGCCATGGCTGTCCTGCGCGAAATGGCAATCGGCGCATTGCAGCCCCTTTTCGGCGTGGATGTCCATCAGATGGACCGCCTTGCCGGGGTTGATGCCCACCGGTGCGAATTTGGGCACGCCGGCCTTGCGCCATTTCTCCGGATCGTCAGGCGAGACGATATGCGCCTTGTCGGTGCCATAGGTAGCCATATTGCCGCCGGCGTCGAGCAGATTGCCCTCGCGGTCATGCTTGAACACGCCGCGGAAGTTCCAGCCATGGCCGTGATAATCGGCGAACTGCGTGTCCTTCAACGTCGGGTTGAGGTCATAGACATTGCGCAGGAAATCGAGGTCGCCCCATTTGCCGCGCTCGGCCGCGCTTTCCGGGTTGCGGTCGTTGATCGCATGAACCTGGGCGGCGGTGGGATAAGCCTGTTTGGCAGGCCACATTTTCCCGGCATCGGCCTCGTAATCGTACATGGTGTAGCCGAGGTAGCTGTTCAGGAAGATATTGGGCTGGTGCATGTGGCAGCTCATGCATTGCGAGGTGGGGATCGACCGCGTGAACACATGTTGCAGCGGGTGCCCGCTTTCCTTGACGGTGCCCGCCGCATCGGCCTCGGCCATCTGGCCAGCGCGCGCAGGCACGCGCTTGGCCGCAATGGTCGGATCGGCAGTCACCGTCTGGCCGTCGCGGCCGAATTGCGCGTAAATCAGGCTATGGCGCGGCTCGCGGTCGTTGGCATAGATAACGTGGCAGCCGGTACAGCCCGAGCCGCGATAATCGCCGGGCTGGTCGTTGGTGCCCATGAACCACATCAGCGGGTCGTTGAGCCGGGTCTTGTGGATATTGAGCACCGGGATCGCCACCCGCAAACCCGTGCCCAGGCCGCGGTTCGACTGCTTGAGGTCAGGCCGGCCCGGCTCCTCCAGCCGCTGAATGCTGCCGCTCGGGTTGGGCAGGCCGATCTCGGGAAATTGTGTACCGATATTGCGCCCGCCGCGCTCGAACACACGGAAGATATCTCCCGGCGGGATGACCTGCCAGCGCGGCAGCGGATACAGCGCCGACAGCGCGCCCTTCTTCGTTTCAGCGGCGGTCAGCGTCTTGCTGCCATCGAGCACGGTCGGCGCGGGGCAGGGATTGGCCTTGGTGGTCAGCAGGCTGGGCGCGCCGATGCAGGCCGGCTGGCCATCGCGCGTGTAGCTTTCGCCGAACACATAGCTTTTGAACGGGATGATGCCGTTGTTGTAAGACGCCCCGCCCCACAGCATCGCGCCGGTGGCCATGATCGAGCGCTCCGCCGCCTGGATGATGGGCAGGTGACACGCCCCGCAGGCCTCGCGCGCAACGCGGTAATCCCCGGGATTGACGAAGCGCACGAACTCGGGCGCCTCGCGATTGAGCAAACTATAGCCGCGCACAGGATTGGCGGATGAGGGATAATTCCACGCGCGCGGATAGCGCGGCAGCACATGCGCCCGCTCGCGCGCCGCGATGTTGGCAGTCGTCGTATAGCTTTGCCCGGCATCGCCGCTCGCGCCGGCGTCTCCACCATGGCAATCGTTGCAGCCCAGATGCACCGCGGGCTAGACATGCATGGTC
>CAXTOI010000406.1:0-3811 GCA_964245645.1 uncultured Novosphingobium sp.
TACGTTCCCTAATCCCCGCCCACCCGCTCGACATCCGCGCCCAGCAGCGCGAGCTTCTCCTCCAGCCGCTCATATCCACGATCGAGGTGATATAACCGATGTACCTGCGTCTCGCCCGAAGACGCCAGCCCGGCGATCACCAGGCTCATCGAGGCGCGCAGGTCGGTGGCCATGACTTCGGCGCCGGTCAATTGCGCCACGCCGTGGACGATCGCGGTACGGCCCATGGTCTCGACATGTGCGCTCATCCGGTTGAGTTCGGGGACATGCATGTAGCGATTTTCGAAAATGGTCTCGGTCAGCACGCTGGCGCCGTCCGCGCGGCAGAGCAACGCCATCAGCTGCGCCTGCATATCGGTGGCAAAACCGGGATAAGGCGCGGTGGACAGCGTCACCGGGCGGAGCGGGTGGTCGGCGGCGACATAGAGCCCATGGGCGCGCGCCTCGCAGATCACGCCCGCGTCGCGCAGCGCCTGAATGGTGGCGGCCATATCCGCGGCCTTTGCCCCGCTCAGCATCGCCTCGCCGCCGGTGATCGCCGCCGCACAGGCATAGCTGCCCGCCTCGATCCGGTCGGGCATCACCATGTAAGTGGCGCCGTGCAGCCGGGGCACGCCGTGGATGGTCAGGTCCGAGCCGCCGATGCCCTCGATCTGGCCCCCCATCGCCGTCAGCATATTGCACAAGTCGACGATCTCCGGCTCGCGCGCGGCATTGTGGAGCACGCTCGTGCCGTTACCCAGCACCGCCGCCATCACCGCGTTTTCGGTCGCCCCGACCGAGACCACCGGGAAACTGTAAGTCCCCCCCGGCAGCCCGCCATCGGGCGCGATCGCCCGGACATAGCCGCTGGCCGTCTCGATCGTCGCGCCGAACGCTTCCAGCGCCTTCAGATGCAAGTCGATCGGGCGATTGCCGATCGCACAGCCCCCCGGCAGCGACACTTTGGCCTCGCCCATCCGCGCCAGCAGCGGACCCAGCACCAGAATCGATGCGCGCATCTTGCGCACGAGTTCATAAGGCGCGACGGTGCTGGTGATGCGGGTCGCGGCCAGCGTCATCACCCGGCCGAAATCCTCGGGCCGCGAGCCGGCGATGGTGGTCGAGACGCCGAACTGGTTGAGCAGATGCTGGAAACTGTCGATATCGGCCAGCCGCGGCAGATTGCGCAGCGTCAGCGGTTCATCGGTCAGCAGCGTGCAGGGCAGCAGCGTCAGCGCCGCATTCTTGGCGCCGGAGATGGGCAGCGTGCCCGACAGGCGCTTGCCCCCATGAATGATGATCTTGTCCATTATCCGCCCCTTACCCGGTCCGGCCGCTCGCGCAAGCCGCGCAATTGCTGCACTTGCGTCGCCCCAGGAAAACCGCTTAACCATCACCGACTTAGCGAGGGAACGCAAAATTTATGCCCGAGAATGCTGCGATCAAGCCGATCCGCACCGCCGTATTCCCAGTCGCCGGCATGGGCACCCGCTTTCTCCCCGCGACCAAGGCCATCCCCAAGGAAATGCTGCCGATCATCGACCGACCGCTGATCCAGTATGCGGTCGACGAAGCGCGTGACGCCGGCATCGAGCAGCTGGTGTTCGTCACCGGGCGCGGCAAGACCGCGATCGTCGAGCATTTCGACCATGCCTTCGAGTTGGAAGCAACGATGCGCGGCCGCGCCAAATCGCTCGACATCCTCGATCCGACGCGGATGGAGCCGGGCAATCTCGTCACCGTGCGCCAGCAGGTGCCGCTCGGATTGGGTCACGCGATCTGGTGTGCGCGGGCGATCGTCGGCAACGAACCGTTCGCGATCTTCCTGCCCGACGAGCTGATGATCGGCACCCCGGGCTGCATGCGCCAGATGGTCGATGCCTACAGCCACGTCGGCGGCAATATGATTTCGGTGCTCGAAGTACCCGCCGACGAAGTGTCGAGCTATGGCGTGATCGCGCCGGGCAGGCAGTTCGACGTGCCCGGCGCGACGTTGACCGAAGTCACCGGACTGGTGGAAAAGCCCAAGGTGGACGAGGCGCCGTCGAACCTGATCGTTTCCGGGCGCTATATTCTCCAGGCCGAAGTGATGGGCGTGTTGAAGACGCAAGGCGCCGGGGCCGGGGGCGAAATCCAGCTGACCGACGCCATGGCCCAGATGATCGGCAACCAGCCGTTCCACGCCGTCACCTTTGCCGGCAAACGCTACGATTGCGGCTCCAAGGTCGGCTTCGTCGAGGCGACGCTGGAACTGGCGCTGGAGCGCCCCGACATGGCGGACGACATCCGCGCGATCATGCAGCGGCTGCTGGACAAGGGGTGACCGGGACCAGCGCCAAGCCCGGGACGCGCGGGGCGGAAAAGGCAAGACGCAATCCTCCGCACAGTATTTGCTTTCCGCGCTAACCGCTTTACGGACCCTGATCGTGGACGGGCCCGTCACCATCGTTACCGGCGTTGCGGGCTTTCTCGGCTCGGCGGTGGCGCGTGTGCTGGCGGCCCAGGGCCGTCACGTGCGCGGCGTGGTGCGCAGTTCCAGCCCACGCGGCAATCTCGCCGATTTTCCGGGGGAACTGGTCGAGGCTGATCTGCGCGACGCGGCGGCGGTGGCGCGGGCGTTTGCAGACCGGCCAGGCGAGCTGTTTCACGTCGCCGCCGATTACCGTATCTGGGCCCCCGATCCGGAGGAGATCGTGCGCAACAATCTCGACATGACGCGCATCGTGATGGCAGCCGCGTTGCGCGCGGGCACCGCGCGGGTGGTCTACACCTCATCGGTGGCCACGCTGCTGCCGGCGCTGGATGCCGCCGCCGACGAAACCCGCCACGCCACGCCAGAGCAGGCCGTGGGTGCCTACAAACGCAGCAAGGTGCTCGCCGAGCGGCTGGTCGAGGCGATGGTCGCGCAGCAGGGCTTGCCGGCGGTGATCGTCAACCCATCGACCCCGATCGGCCCGCGCGATATCCACCCCACGCCGACCGGACGGATCGTGGTCGAAGCGGCGAACGGCAGGATGCCGGCCTTTGTCGATTCGGGGCTCAACCTGGTGCATGTCGATGATGTCGCCCGCGGGCATCTGCTCGCTGCGACCCATGGCCGAGTGGGCGAGCGCTACATTCTGGGGGGCGAGGACATGGCCCTGGGCGCAATGCTGGGCGAAATCGCCCGGCTGGTGGGGCGCAAGCCGCCAACCGTCAGCCTGCCGCGCGCGCCGCTGTTCCCGCTGGCATGGCTGGCCGAACTGGGTGGCAGGATCACCGGGCGCGAGCCGTTCCTGACGCTCGATGCGCTGCGCATGGCGGCACACCACATGTATTACACCAGCGCCAAGGCGAAGCGCGACCTCGGCTATACCGCCCGGCCGGCCACCGCCGCGCTGGCCGATGCGGTCGCGTGGTTTCGCGCGGCCGGAATGATCCGCGCATGATCGCCGCAGGCTGGCTGGCGCTGGCGATCTGGACGCTGCTGCTGGCCTCAGGCTTCTGGACGACGCGCGAGCGCGATGATGCGGCGGGGTTCGCGGTGCCGACGATCTGGCCCGATGTGGTTGCGGTGGTCCCCGCGCGCAACGAGGCGGATGTGATCGAACGGGCGCTCGGCAGCCTGATCGCGCAGGATTACCCGGGCAAGTTCCGTGTCGTTCTGGTGGACGATAACAGCACCGATGGGACGGGCGGGATTGCACGTGCTTCGCAGAATTTGCTGAACGCAAATCCTCTTCCTCTGGGGGAGGTGGCGGAGCCTGCCCCGGCGAAGGCCGGGGGAAGGGGCCAGTTGACCAGCGACCTCCTGCTTGCGGACAACTCGGCCGCCCCCTCCGTCTCGCTG
>CAXTOI010000407.1:0-3809 GCA_964245645.1 uncultured Novosphingobium sp.
CCCCCCACCCCCCCCAAAAAAACCCCCCCCCCCCCCCCCCAAACCCCCGGGGCCCGGGCCCCCCCCCCCCCCCATCTGCCCGCTTAACCTTCCCCAAAAGTCCGCAATTCGATTGCGCAACCCGCCCGCGGCTTTTACCTGTCGCGCCATGACCGCGCCCACTGCCTTGCCCAGCACGCTCGACCTCATCGGCAACACGCCATTGGTGCTCTTGAAGGGCCCCAGCCAGGCGGCGGGCTGCGAAATCTGGGGCAAATGCGAATTCACCAATCCCGGCGCCTCGGTAAAGGACCGTGCGGCGCTGTGGATCGTGCGCGATGCGGAGGCGCGGGGATCGCTGCTGCCGGGCGGCACCATTGTCGAGGGCACGGCGGGCAACACCGGCATCGGCATCGCGCTGGTCGCCAACGCGCTGGGTTACCGCACGGTGATCGTCATGCCCGAAACGCAGTCGCGCGAGAAGATGGACACCCTGCGCGCGCTGGGCGCCGATCTGGTGCTGGTGCCGGCGGCGCCGTTCTCCAATCCCGGCCATTTCGTGCATACCTCGCGCCGGCTCGCCGAGGAGACGCCGGGCGCGGTCTGGGCCAACCAGTTCGATAACATTGCCAACCGCAAGGCGCATATCGAAAGCACTGCTCCCGAGATCTGGGACCAGATGGCAGGGCGGATCGACGGCTTCATCTGCGCCGCGGGCACTGGCGGCACCATCGCCGGGGTCGGCATGGCGCTGAAGGCGTTCGATGAATCGATGGTGATCGGGCTATGCGATCCGCACGGTGCGGCGCTCTACAACTACTATGCGCATGGCGAGCTGAAGGCCGAGGGCAGCTCGATCGCCGAAGGCATCGGCCAGGGCCGCATCACCGCCAATCTGGAAGGCGCGCCGATCGACACGCAGTTCCGTATCTCCGACGAGGAGGGGCTGGTCTGGGTCGGCCGGCTGCTCCAGGAAGAGGGGCTGTGCCTGGGCCTGTCATCGGGGATCAATGTCGCCGGCGCGGTGGAACTGGGCCGTCAGCTGGTCGGGCAGGGCCGGGCCAGCCCGCGCGTGGCCACGATCCTGTGCGATAGCGGCTTCCGCTACTTGTCTTCGCTGTTCAATCGCGAGTGGCTGGAAGCCAAAAACCTGCCGGTCTTTCCATGGCTGACAAAATAGGGTAAATCATGCGGCGATGGCCGCTTTCAAACGTCCGGAGCTGGTGCAACCGGTCACGACGCCGCAACATTTCACGCCGCCCACGGCGCGTGAACGGCGCGCAGAAGCCGTGCAGCGCATGCAGGTCGGGCTGTTCGGGCTCGCGGCGATGCTCCTGCTGGTGGCGCTGGCCAATATCATCATGGATCGGGCGAGGCTGGCCGATGCTGCCGCTGGTGCAGCGAGCAGCGCCCATCTTGCCAGCCCCGGAAGCGGTACCAATTCCGACCCGCTGGCCGACATCGGCGTGATCCCTTCTCCCGCCGGGCCGGCTCAGACGCGAAATGGCAACCCGGCCCGACCGGCGGCTGCGCACTGACCGCCTTCCGGCGCATGAAACCGGTCTCGCACGGAAATTCGCGGGCACGATCCCAATGAGCGCCACAAATGCGGGAACAGGCGGGAACATACCCTGCAAATCGCCAGAATCGGCTCCAGAGGCACATGATCAGCTAAACTTCACCGTTGGCAATTCTTAGTAACCGGGAACAAAACTAGAATATCCAAGCAATCGTCCTGCCAAATACGCGGATAACTACGCATAAAACGCGAATAAAGCTGCTTTCCACAGCAAAGTGGCACAAATTCCCCTAATTTCCCTTTCCTGCCCGCGCCAGACGCGGTAAGTGGTAAACGCCGGATGGGATTCACGACCAGACGCAAGAATATGGCTGGCGCACCTCGTGTTGCCGGGCGGGGAAGTTTTATTCCGTTAACCTGGATGAGGACAGGGGCATTTGTCGACCGTATCGCCTGTCATTTTCGGAGGACATGGCTTTTCGCCCAAGGGCGACAAGGGTCGATATGTGCTGCCCGCCGGTTTCCGCAAACTGGTCACCGAATCGAGCCGTGGCGAAAATATCCTGCATGTCACCCGGCATGACGAGCTGAACTGCCTGATCGGCTTCGGCCGGTCGCATTACGACAACCTCGCCAGCCAGATCGACCAGGATTACCAGGACGCGTTGCGGCTGGGGCAGTCGTTCGACCGCACCGCGCACAACATGATCTTCGGTAACATCGTCGACATCGCCTACGACAATTCGGGCCGGCTGATCATCCCCGGCTATTTGCGCGACATCGTCGAGATCGACGAGCAGGTCTATTTCCACGCCGCGCGCGAAATCTTCATGATGTGGGCGCCGCATGTGCTGCAGCAACAGGAAGGCGCCCAGTGGGCGGTGGCCAAGTCTGCCTGCGCCAGCTTTCTCAACAGCGCCGGAAAGGCGGGCAAATGAGCGTCCTCCATATCCCGGTGCTGCGCGATGAAGTGCTGGCCGCGCTGGCGCTCACCGGCCGTCCGTCCGCTCGCATGATCGTCATCGACGCCACCTTCGGCGCCGGCGGCTATACCCGCGCCTTCCTCGACGCCGGCGCCATCGTCCACGCCTTCGATCGCGATCCCGACGCCATCGCCGCCGGGCAGGCCTGGCCCGAAACCCGCGAGGACCCGCCGCGGCTGGTGCTGCATGCCCGCCGCTTCTCCGAGATGGTCGTGGCCATGGCCGAAGCCGGGCTGGCTGCGGTTGACGGCATCGCCATGGATATCGGCGTCTCGTCGATGCAGCTCGACCAGGCGGCACGCGGCTTCGCCTTCGCCAGCGATGGCCCGCTCGACATGCGGATGGAGCGCGAAGGCCCCAGCGCCGCCGATTTCGTCAACACCGCCGATGAGGGGGAGATCGCCGACGTGCTGTATCGCTATGCCGAGGAACGCCAATCGCGCCGCGTCGCCCGCGCCATTGTCGCCGCGCGCCCGCTGGCCACCACCGGTGATCTCGCGCGCATCGTCCGCAAGGCGCTCGGCTATCGCCCCGGCGCGCCGAAGGACCCGGCGACCCGCACGTTCCAGGCGATCCGCATCCACGTCAATGCCGAACTCGACGAGCTGGAAGCCGGCCTGGCCGCCGCCGAAGCGCTATTGCGCGCTGGCGGCCGGCTGGCGGTGGTCTCGTTCCACAGCCTCGAAGACCGCATCGTCAAGCAATATCTGCGCGACGCCGGCGGGGCGCAGATGGCCACTTCGCGCCATCTGCCCGAGGCACTGCCCGTGCGCCCGCCCGTGTTCCGCGACGTGAGCAAGGCGATCCGCCCGGGCGCCGCCGAACTCGACCGCAATCCCCGCGCCCGTTCCGCCACGCTGCGTTTTGCCACGCGCAGCGATGCTCCCACTCGAAATCCACGATTCGGCCTGGTTCCCAAGAGGAGTGCCGCATGAACATGACCCGAGATCGTCTCCAGTCGATCGGCTGGTTTACGCTGCTGGCATTCTGTGCGGTATTCACCGGTTCGCTGATGCTGCGGGTCAATGCGGTGAAAAGCCAGGTGCAGATTTCGCAGCGCCAGATCCTGGCGCTCAAGCGCGAGAACGAGTTCCTGGAAACCGAATACGAGACCCGCGCCAATCAGCAGCAACTGGCCGGCATCAACGATCTCGACTTCGGCTACAAGGCGCCCGAATCGGGCCAGTATCTCGAAAACGAACGCCAGCTGGCCATGCTCGGCAAGCCGCGCGCGGTCGATGCGCCGGCGCCTGTCGAAGTGGCCAGCGCCGATGATCCCCCCGCTTCCGGCAGGCCAACGACCACCTTGGGCAATCTCGTGCCCACCC
>CAXTOI010000408.1:0-3803 GCA_964245645.1 uncultured Novosphingobium sp.
GGTTGATTCTTTACTTTGCGGCGGGTCGGCGATCATGGCGGTGAAGCTTGTTTCGCAGGCGATCTTGTCAGCCAGCATGGCCTTGCCGTTGAACTTGCAGACCCGCGCACGTCTCTGGGCAAAGGTGACGTGGAGGTCGAGCAGGCAGCCGGGTTCGACGGGCAGGCGAAACTTGGCGTTTTCGATGGCCATGAAATAGACCAGTCTGCCCGAGCCGGACAGTTCCAGCGATTCGATCGCCAGGATTGCCGCCGCTTGCGCCAGCGCCTCGATGATGAGCACGCCGGGCATGATCGGCCGGCCGGGGAAATGACCCTGGAAGAACTGCTCGTTGAAGCTGACCGCCTTGATCGCGTGGATGCGCTCGTCCGGCACGAGCTGGGCCACGCGATCAACCAGCAGCAAGGGGTAGCGATGCGGCAGGGTCGCCAGGATGGCGTGAATGTCCAGAGACTTCGTTGAACTTTCGCCCGTCATCGCCCTGCCCCGTCGGCCTGCCTAGCGGCCGCCGGCTTCGGTGCCGCGAGTGCCGGCCTGGGCTGCCTGCTGCTCGCGCTGCTCGCGCGGCAACCAGCCCGCAGGGGGCACGATCTGCACCGACGGCAGCGCGGTGTTGAGTTCGGCCAGCACCTCGGGCGTAAGGTCGTAAGTGGCGCTGGTGACCATCTGCACGGCTTCGGCCTTGAGCAGGACGCTGACGCCGTTCTTGGTCATCGCGGCCTGCATGGCGGCGCCCAGCTTGTCGCTGATCTGTTCCTGGACATAGGCGTTCGACAACTGGACCGGCTGCATGATGCGCTGCAATTCGGCGGTGCCCGAATCCTGCAACGACTGGATGGTCTGCCCTTCCTGCTGCAATGCCGCCTGGTTCGCGTTAGGGGCGGCGCGGTCGCGCTGGAACTTGTCGGCCATCGGCTGCAATTGCGCGATGATTGCGGCCTTGCGCGTTTCGGCCTGGCTGATCTGCGCCTGGTACGTCACCGTGCTCTGGCTCTGGGCCGTCTTGAACGCGGTGCTGTTGCCGACCACATTGTTGAGATTGACGACGGCAATCGGTCCCTTGGAAGCGGCAACCGGCTCCGGCGCAGACTTGGCCTGGGCGACGGTGGCGGTGCCGGCGAGCAGCAAAGCGGCATAAGCGATCGGTTTCAGGAGAGTTTTCATCAGAATTGGGTTCCTACGTTGAAGGTGAAGGTCTTGGTATCGTCGCCGGTGGCATGGAGCAGCGATTTGGCGATATCGATCCGGAAAGGACCGAAGGGTGAATTCCAGTTGAACCCCATGCCGAGCGAAATGCGCGGCAGTGGCGTATCGCCGTAGAAGAATTCCTTGAACGGGGCGATCGTGGTCTGGACCGGTGAGGTCGTGACCTTGGTGCTCGTCTCGGCTGCACCGGCCGAGTTCAGCACCTGCGCGCCGGCAGAGTTGAGCACGTAATAGAGCGGCTTGCCCGTGGCGCTGTCATAGGTCGGGATGATCTGGGTGGTGTAATACGGCCCGTCGAGCGGCGGGTGGACGACCCCGAATACCGCGCCGGCATCGAGAAAGATCGATGGCCGGATGCCCAGTTCCTTGGCGCCGGCACCCAGCGGAATTTCCATCTCAGCGCGGTTCATATAATAAAAGCGGCCGCCGATGGCGTCGTCCTGCCAGGTATTCCTATCGGTATTGACCTCCGCCACGCCATTGACGAACAGCGCGCTGCCCGTGGCGCCGGTCAGAAACGGCTTGCGCACGACGCGCGGGCCGACGCCGCGGATGTCGAAGCCGCGGATCTGCGGTTCGCCGAGATAGAACCGGTCGGTCAACAGGATATCGTCGTCGCCGGGAATGTTGCGCTTTTTCAGCGGTTCGATCACGCCGCCCTCGGTCGAGAGCGAAAAGATGAAGCCCTTGGGCAGCGAGATATACTGCGCGGCGTTCGCGCGGAACCTTGCATAGGCCACCGACCCACCGGCGCCGGCCACATCGACCCCGACCGAGGCGACCCGGCCCTTCGAGGGATGCGCACGATTGTCGACATTGTCGTAGACCAGCGAAGCGCCCAGGATCGAACTGGTGCGATCGCCTTGTTCGTCGCAGAGATAACGTCCGGCCAGCAGCGGATTGCATACCGACTGGCCCTCCGAGTCCGTGCTGTAGAACTGGCCCTTGTCGAGCGACACCTTGTCGACGTTCAACGTATAGCGGCCGACCAGCGAGACATATTCGGTCAGCGGCAGCCCCAGCCGGAGCGAGAAGCCGGTGGTCGCCTGGCTGTAGATCGTATTGTTGTTGGAACTGCCGAGATTGTAATTGTTGTAGTCACGGCGGTAGATGTCGAAGCCCAGCGCGACGTTGTGATCCAGCAGGTATGGCTCGGTAAAGCTGAGATCGATGCTCTTGGAGTAGCGCGAGACGCTGCCGCTGAGCCCGAGCGTCTGGCCGCGCCCGCGAAAGTTGCGCTGCTGGATCGATGCCTGGAAAATGAAGCTTTCGAGGCTGGAGTAGCCCGCCGACAGCTGCAGTTCGCCGGTCGGCTTCTCCTCGACATTGGCCTCGAGGACGATACGGTCCCTGGCGCTGCCGGGTTTTTGCGCGACTTCGAATTTTTCCTGGAAATAGCCCAGCGACTTGATGCGATTGGTCGAGCGCTTGACCTGCAGCGAATTGAAGGCATCGCCCTCGGCCAGGCGGAACTCGCGGCGAATGACCCGGTCTTCGGTCAGCGTATTGCCGTTGACGTCGATCCGCTCGACATAGACGCGCGGCTCTTCGGCAATTTGGAAGTCGATCCCCATGGTCAGCGTCTTGGGGTCGCGCTGGTAATCGGGCCGGGCATCGCCGAACGCGTAACCGAATGCGCCGGCGGTTTCGTTCAGCCGGTCGATCGTATCCTCGACCAGCTTGGCATTGTACCAGTCGCCCTTGTGCATCGGCAGCGTCTTGGCCAGCATGTCGCTGTCGAAATCGCGCAGCTGGCTATCGACCTTGATATCGCCGAATTTGTAGCGTTTGCCCTCTTCGACGACATAGGTGATGATGAAGTCGCGCTTGTCCGGGGTCAATTCGGCCTCGGCGGAGACCACGCGGAAATCGGCATAGCCCTGGGTCAGGTAGAACTGGCGCAGCTTCTGCTGGTCATAGGCCATGCGATCGGGATCGTAGCTGGTGCCGCCGCGAAACAGGTGCAGCGGGCGAGCGGCGTGAGTCAACATCACCGCGTCGAGCTGAGTATTGGAAAAATGCGAATTGCCGATCACGTTGATCTGGCGAACCTTGGACTTGGGCCCTTCGGTGATCTCGAAGACGATATCAACGCGGTTCTGGTCGAGCAGCACCATCTTGGGCTCGACCGTGGCGCCGAAACGGCCCTGGCGCTTGTAGAGTTCGATGATCCGGGCCACATCGGCGCGCACCTTCGAACGGGTGAAGATCTGCCGCGGCGCGAGCTTGATCTCGGGGTTGATCTTGTCTTCCTTGAGGTTCTTGTTTCCCTCCAGGACGATGCGGTTGATCACCGGATTTTCCTTGACCGTGATCACCACATGGCCGGAATCGTTGCGCACCTGGACATCGGCGAACAATTCGGTGGCGTAGAGGTCCTTGAGTGCCTGGTCGGCCACGGCCTCGCTGTAGTGTTCGCCCGCGCGGATGTGGACGTAGGACAGCACGGTGTCGGGTTCGAGGCGCTGCGCCCCTTCGATCACCAGCGTCTGGATGATCGGGCCTTCGGTGGCAGCGGGTGTTGTCCCCGTATCGGAGGTCGCCGCAGGCGCCCCGGCTGGCGCGGCTGGATCAGCCCGTGCTCCAGGCCGAAGGTC
>CAXTOI010000409.1:0-3791 GCA_964245645.1 uncultured Novosphingobium sp.
GCAAAAGTCCACTCCCGCCGTCCGCCGCTTTGGGATAGGGTAACCCCATGTACCTCGTCGTCTTCCGCAATCGCAAACGCCCCGATCACGACGCGGCGCGCTATGGCGCCGATGCGACGCGCATGGCAGCGCTGGCCGCCGGCCAGCCCGGCTATCTGTCGTTCAAGAGCTACACGGCGGAGGATGGCGAGGTGGTGGCGATCTCCGAATGGACCGACGAAGCCGCTGCCCGCGCCTGGGCAAGGAATGCCGACCATGCGGCGGTGCAGGCGCACGGCCGGCTGGCGTATTACGCGGAATACACCGTATTCGCCTGCGATGATCCGCGAATGTATCGGTTTCTCGCCTGACGGGTCCGATCCGAACCGGCGTATGGATAGTTACCAGCCCGACATGGATTGGCGCCTCGGCGGATATTGGATCATGCTCTCTCGGATCGGCGCCAGCCCGAGCGAGGGTGAGCGTCACGGTTGCCGATAAGCCGCTAACGCGCGTCCGCACGGCAGGTGTCGGCGGCAATGACCGATCTTCCCCAACGTGCAGCCTGCCCTGTCAGCTACGCTTACACTTTTCAGATTATATCTGAGAAACACGGTATATAGCATTGATATTAAACTAAAAATGATTTCGGCATAGTTCTTGCTGCTCTTCATCATAGCTCAGGAGCAGGATTGACATCAACTTGAGCAACTAAATGCAGGAGAGCGATATGCAACAAAGAATATTCGCCGCAGTGGCGGCTGTAAGCCTATTTGCCAGCGCATCCGCGCCGGCACTGGCTAACAATTTGACCTATTTCACCACCGTGTCCAACACCGATGTCGCCGATTTCGGGATCGGATATTTGCGTGACAATGGCACCGGGACGCTCAATGTCTCCGGCCTGTCGGGCACGATCAGCTCCGCTTATCTTTACTGGGCCGGGCCGACGAATTCGACCGATCCGACGGCCAATGCTTCAGTCAATTTTGGCGGTAGCGCGATCACCGGAACGAACATCGGCTTCTCTCAGGATAATTTCTGGAATGAACTGAACAGCCAGGCCTATCGCGCCGATGTGACGAGCATCGTTACCGGCAATGGTAATTATGCTTTGTCCAACTTCCAGAAAGCAGACGCGGACATCAACGGCGCTTCACTGATCGTTTTTTATAATGACGGCAACCCGGCCAACAATCAGGATGTGGTGCTGTTCAACGGTAACGACGCCAACTACCCCAATACTTATGACGCCCCTGGCTGGAACGCATCCTTGAGCGGGGTCAATTATCACGGCGGCCCCGCGTCTCTGACGCTTAGCGTGAGTGATGGTCAATATTTCGGTCCAGGAGATGACGGCAATGTTGCCTTCAACGGCACCACGGTGGACGTGGGCGGCAACGATTTCGATGGTGACTCGGTCCAGACCGGCAACGGCACTTTCCCCTCGAACGGCGCGCTGTGGGACGTTCGCAATTACGATGTGACCAGCCTGTTGACCAGCGGCACCAACTCGTTGACCGAGACGCCCGTGACCTCTGGCCCAGGCGATGCGATTGCTCTGATCGTCGCGCAGTTCAACGTGCCCGTCGGCGCCGCGCCGCCGCCGCCTTCGGTTCCTGAGCCTGCCACGTGGGCGATGATGATCGCCGGCATGGGTCTGGTTGGTGCGGCCATGCGTCAACGCACGACGGTCCGATTCAACTTCGCTTGACGTCGCCAGATCGGAACTGGACATGACGAACCCCGCTGGAGCGATCCAGCGGGGTTCTTGTCGATTCTTGCCGTTGGATAGGCGCAGCAATGGTGCGGAAGCTGGTGACCATCACGCTATTTGGCATTCCCAACTGCGACACGGTCAAGAAAGCGCGCAACTGGCTGGGGCAGTATGATCTCGCTTACAGCTTTCACGATTACAGGAAATCCGGCATCGACCGTGCGACACTGGCTGGGTGGGTGGACATATTGGGATGGGAAGTGATCCTGAACCGCGCCGGCATGACCTTTCGCAAACTGGCTGGCGCGGAGCAGAGCGATCTGGATGGCGACAAAGCGATTTGCTTGATGCTGACCCAGCCGTCGATGATCAAGCGGCCGGTCGTGGCGCACCCCGGCGGCTTGCTGGTGGGGTTCAAACCCGAGGAATGGGCCAAGGTGTTGATGAACTGACCTTTGCCCCCTCCCCTTCGGGGAAGAGGCTGGGGCATCAAGCGCTGACTTGACCTCAAACCGTCATCCCGGACTTGGTCCGAGATGACGCTCTTTCCGTGCTGAAGAGAAGAAACAGCGGGACCCCGGGCAGGCCAGGGACGACTAAACGCGCACATCAGTGCGTATGAGGGCTGGGGATGGAATCTCTCCACCCACGGCAGGACGATAAACCCCATCCTCCGCCTCCCCTGAAGAGGCGGGGCTTGTCGTCACTCTAGGCAGTCACCGTCGCCCGCCCCGCGTCAGTTGTCGCGGCTTCCAGTTCCGCGGCCTTTGCCTCGACCAGCGACACGATATGATCCAGCATCGTCTCACTCTGCACGTGATGATCGGTAACGCCCGACAGATACACCATGTGCTTGCCGTTACCGCCGCCGGTAATGCCAATATCTGTTTCGCGCGCTTCGCCGGGGCCATTGACCACGCAACCCAGCACTGACAGTGACAAGGGCGTCTTGATATGGCTGAGCCGGCTTTCCAGCGCTTCGACCGTGCGAATCACGTCGAAGCCCTGCCGCGCGCAACTCGGGCAGGATACGACGCGCACCCCGCGCGTGCGCAGGCCCAGCGATTTCAGCATCTCGAAGCCGACCTTCACTTCTTGCTCCGGCTCGGCCGACAGCGACACGCGGATGGTATCGCCGATGCCGGCCCATAGTAGATTGCCCATGCCAATCGCGCTTTTTACGGTGCCGCCGATCAAGCCGCCCGCCTCGGTGATGCCCAGGTGCAGTGGGCAATCGACCGCGTCGGCCAATTGCATGTAAGCTGCCACCGCCAGGAACACGTCGCTGGCCTTGACCGCCACCTTGTATTCGTGGAAATCGTGATCCTGCAGCAGCTTGATATGATCGAGCGCGCTTTCGACCAGCGCTTCGGGGCAAGGCTCGCCGTATTTTTCCAGCAGATCCCGTTCCAGGCTGCCGGCATTCACGCCGATACGAATCGCACAGCCATTGGCCTTGGCCGCGCGCACGACTTCGGCCACGCGTTCGGACGAGCCGATATTGCCGGGATTGATGCGCAGGCAGGCTGCGCCGGCATCGGCGGCTTCCAGTGCGCGCTTGTAGTGGAAATGGATGTCGGCGATGATCGGCACCTGCGCCGCGCGCACGATCTGGCGCAGTGCGGCGGTGCTTTCGACATCGGGGCACGAAACCCGGATCAGATCGGCACCGGCATCCTCGCAGCGCCGGATCTGCGCAATGGTGGCGCCGGCGTCGGAGGTCGGCGTGTTGGTCATGGTCTGCACCGTGATCGGGGCATCGCCGCCCACGGGCACGCGGCCCACCATGATTTGCCGGCTGCTGCGGCGCGCAATGTCGCGCCAGGGTCTGATCGATGACATGCGCCCTTATAGGCCCAACGCTGCGGCACCGCAAATGGTGAGAACGTTTCGCATGACCAGGGTTGCGCAAGCACACGACAGTGATACACCTGTATCGGGCATCCTATGCATAGTCTGCGATTTTAATAGTGTGGCCATGCAGATCGTAGATTGGCTGCGATCTGCCAAAGGGGAGACAACAGATGAAAAAGGCCTTTATAGGTTTCGCATCTTTGGTGTTTGGCGCTGGTGTGCTTGGCCTTGCTGCTCCGGC